>JBLKOQ010000018.1:0-24195 GCA_047602885.1 Candidatus Woesearchaeota archaeon
TCTCTTAGTTTCTTGTCTATTTCTAAGAGCTTCTTGCCAAGGTTATCGAATTCGTGTCCTAGTCCTCCAATGCTAGTCTTGTTTCTTAGAGGAGCTTCCAAGAGCTTGTCTATCTCTTTTAGGTCTGGTTTTTCAGGAACGAATTTTATGGGCTTGGGCAGTCTTATCCTTTCTCTTTTGGGCTTTTCTTGCTTGGGAAGCTCTGGGAGGGTCGATCTAAAATCTGAGAGGTTCTCGCTCATCCCAGAGAATATCTTCTTCATTTCCTCTTCTAATATTATTCTTTGTTCTCTCATTACTGCTATCTTCTGGTATCTTTGTAGTATTATTATGGTTTCTTTCATTGCCTCTAATAAGCTCTTTCTTACTTCTTCTTTGTCATAGATTCCTGCATACAATGATGTGTGATGCTTCTTTCTACTCGGCATCTTCTTTCTCGAAGCCTTTCTTGCAGGCTTCTTCTTCGCCACATTCTTCTTCTTAACAGTCTTCTTTTTTTTCATCATAAACTACTCGGTGGTTGGTTGCTTGAGCTTTTCATGCAGTTCTGAAATCCTCCCTTCAATAGCTTCTAGTTCTTCTTGCAGAACTCTTATCTCCTCTTCTTCCTTGTTTCTTAATGCTTCAAGTCTTGCTACTATTTCTTTGGACTCGCTAAGCCTTTGCATACCCTTTTGTAGAGCATTTAGTGTAGTATTATAATCCTCTATCTTTACGAATATTGGGAGTTCATCCATGTGATTCACCTGTTTTCATTATTCTCGAATATGAGAGCGTCCATTAGACTGAATTGCCTATACATATCTTCAATGTTCTTACGTAGGCTTATTATCAGTTTTTTTTCGTGTTCGTGTATCTCATTTACCTGTATAAAACCTAAATCTGATTTCTTTTCTATTTCTGCCAGTCTCTCAATGTCTTCTGAAAGCCTTCTCATGTCATGCATTTCTATAAATAGCTCCATTCTTCCCTTTGATTTCTTTACTATATAATTTAGGAGAGTGTCTTCTCCAGGATCCTGTGATCCTGTGGATTGGTCTGCGAATTCCACATTCTGCACATCATAAGTCTGTTCGGGAGCATTAGCTTCGGGAATATCGGTAGTATTCACGTCCCCCCTTATTCTGACATCAACCTGAGTGTTCTCGGGAATATCCATTAGGTCGGGAACTTCTTCATCAAAAGACTTGGTAAGATCCTGTTCTGTATTATCTGGGGGTGCTGGAGGTTCTGATTGTATAGTTGCTGTCTCATCATCCTCTAGCGGAAAGGACGTTGTTTCTTCTTTTGGAGGTTCTTGTTCTTCCGGTTTCTTTTCTGTAACTTCTTTTTCTTCCTCTCCAAATAGTGGAAAGTCCGCAAAGAGGTCTTCTTCTTCAGGAGCAGTGCTTGGTGTTGGCTGTGTAGCGACAGGGCTTTGAGGTTTATCAGGAGTCCTTTTTAGGGCATCCTCGGGACTGACCCCTTCTTTTGTAGTGTGCACTACCGCATCTTCTATGCTAGGAGGCTTTTCTCCAAGTTCTTTAGCCTCTTTCTTTTTTCCTAAACCAAACAATGGCAAACTGTCACCTCTTATAAACATCATTTCATCCTTACTTAAAAAATGTTTGGGAGTATTTTATAGTAGGAACTACTTTGATTGATCATTATTATTTTTCCTAAACGATGTACTCATCTTCTTAGTCCAGAATGAGGGTAGAGAGTTTGAGGCAAATCCTATGAACTGTCCGGAATAGACTAATGTTAGGCCTTTGTCATCCTTTCTTTTTTCAAAGCCTCCCTTATATTCTTCATACAATTTTTTTACAGTATCCCTCTCAAATTCGAGTTGGAGCAGGCTTGGATGCCTTAGCATTAGATAGTCTGCTTGTCGCAGTATATTTACATCAAGGTTGCTGCTGTTTTGTGATATGAATATTATTGAGAGTCCCTTATGCCTTGCTATTAGCATCAGTTCTGATAATAGCTTATTGGCTTGGCTCATGCTTTTTCTCGAAGAGAATAATATTCCGCCTTCATCAATTAGTATGAGTGAATCGTTTTTTATCTCACTTGTATCTATAGTGTTATTTATCCACGATGGCAATGTCTTCTCTTCAAAACCCATTGCATAGACTCTTCTCTTCTTGCGTGCATACATGTTTTCTGAAAGCTTCATTCCAAGAGCGCTCTTCCCGCTTCCTCTACTGCCAATTATTATTCCTATAGTACTTTCATTTTTGAAGAATTCTTTTTCAAATTCATCCAGCTTTCCCTTATAAGACTCTATAAGCAGTAATGGCTCGTATGTTGGCATCATTTTTTCTCTTTCTTTTTTTATGATAACTTGTTCGTTCTTCTTCTTTGCATATCTTGTTACTCTTACTATTCCTTTGTACAGGAAGTATGGTATTTCTATAATGAATATTACTATCCTGTTGAACATTCTTATAATCGATAAGATTCCTTTATAGAGAGGGCTGTGCTTTTTTGTCTCTTCTTCATTCTTTTCCTTCTTTTTCTTTGCCATGAAAACAACCTGTGTATGGTGCCATCCACTAATATACTTATTCTACTAATCCATGTTATTAATAGGAAATATTATAAATATATTCGTTCCAGGGTATTGTGAGGTGTTATTATGGGTAATTATGAGGAGTTCGTTGACCTTACTTACAAGCCTAAGGCTACTGATATGATAGTATCATTCAAGGTAAAAGTGCCTAGGTGGGAAAAGCCTTTGAGGGCTTATGGCGCTGTAGCATCAGAGAGCAGTGTAGGAACATGGGCCGAGCTAAAAAACAGCAGGCTAAAACATGTTGAGAAGGTTGCAGGCAAGGTATTCCAGATAGAAAGAGAGGGCTGGATAAAAGTAGCTTATCCTCAAGAGCATTTTGAAAAAGGCAATATGCCCCAGATACTGGCTTCAGTAGCAGGCAATGTCTTTGGGATGAAAGCAGTAGACGCTTTAAGACTACAGGATATATCATTTCCCGAGCCTATAGTAAAGAGTTTTCCAGGGCCAAAGTATGGTATTAGTGGCGTGAGGAAAATATTCAATGAGAAGAAGAGACCATTGTTATTGTCTGTGCCCAAGCCCAAGGTTGGAATGACAGTAAAAGAGCATGCTAAGATAGGCTATGAGATATGGACTGGCGGATTGGACTTGTTAAAAGATGATGAGAATCTTGCAGGACAATCATTCAATCCTTTTAGGGAACGTGTAAAGGAATCGTTAAAGCTTAGGGATAAGGCGGAAAAAGAGACTGGGGAGAAGAAATCTTATCTTATCAATACTACTTGTGGGACTGCTAAAGAGCTTGAGAGGAGAGTTAAGATAATATCGGATCATGGCGGGGAGTATGCTATGATAGACATTATTACTGCAGGATGGCTAGGCGTATCAACTTTGAGGGACTTGAACAAGGATTACAATGTAGCAATACATGCTCATAGGGCTATGCACGCTGCAATGTCACGAGTGCCTGATCATGGGATTAGTATGCTTGCTATAGCCAAGATATCAAGATTGTTAGGTGTTGACCAGTTGCATATAGGTACTGCGGGAATAGGAAAGCTTGAAGGAGGAAAACTATGGGTGTCCAAACTCCAAGAAGAGATTACCGCTGATAAGGTATCAGAATATAGCCTTCAGCCTGATAATCTTAAAGGAACTTTTGTGCCTGAAGACCCAAAGTTGCATACTCTATCGCAGAAATGGCATGGTATTAAGCCAGTATTCCCTGTTGCTTCGGGAGGACTGCATCCGTTGCTCATGTATGACGTGATGGATGCTATGGGCACTGATATTATGATACAGCTGGGAGGAGGGATACACGGTCATCCGAGAGGAAGCCATGCTGGCGCTAAGGCGTCAAGAGCGGCACTCGATGCTTATATGGAAGGACGATCGTTGCATGACGCTATAAAGTCGTCCAAAGAGCTATCAGAGGCCCATGAGAAGTGGGGCAAGATGCGACCGAGATAGTAATAAAATATTTCTTAATCTTATTTACCTAAGATCATACTCCGATGTTTTTTTAATATTTATTCAGAAATCTTTTACATTCTATGAAACAACTCTAGTAATACTATGGTAACAACAATAAAGATTAGTGATGAGCTTAAAGAAAAGCTTGATTATAGAAAGATTTCGGAGGATGACACTTATGAGAACGTCATATGGGAACTGTTGGAAGACACTCTTGAGCTTAATGAGCAGACAAAAAGAGAGATTGCCGAAGCCAGAAAACAGTTTGAAAGAGGAGAATATATTAGCCATTCTGAAATGAAAAAGAAGCTGGGACTCTAAATGTACCAAGTAAAATATTCAAAGAACTCATACAAATACCTAAAACGGCTTCTAAAGAGAGATCAGACGCATATATTGTCTGTAATTGAACGTTCAAGAATAAGGCCAGAATCCCATTTTGAGAGATTGGTGGGAGACAAAGTTTACAAATTAAGAGCTGGTAAGTATAGGATAATAGCTGACATTAATAAAGGCGAACTTCTAATATTAGTTATCAAAATAGGCAATAGAAAAAGTACTTACGACTAACTATTTTTGTTCCTAAAAATCTGATACACTGAGCCTGTAATCCAGACTATGTTTATTGCGAGGAACGGCCAGCTCATAATCATATAAGCATATATTCCGAGGAGTACGCTTGCTATAATGTTTAGTCCGAGATAATGCACACTCTGAGCTCCTAGTTTTCCTGTAATTGCTAGGAGGTATGCGCTTACCAGTATTGTCATTCCTATTATTCCTATGATCATGTTATTCACTTCTTTTCCTTCTTTTTCTTTTTCCTTCTTTTGCCGTTTGTATTAGGTTTCTTCTTCTTTTCCTTTATTGTTTTTCCAGCATTCTTTTTTTCATCGTCATCCTTATAGAAGAGTCCGAGTATCATAACGCTTAGTATTGGAGCTAATGCCACTAGTGCTATCAGTCCAAATCCTTCTATTAGAGGGTTTCTTCCTTCTATAGAGGCTGCGAGGCCAACGCATAATGCGAATACAAATGTAACTGTCATGGGTCCTGTTGCTACGCCTCCAGAATCGAATGCGATTGATACGAATCGAGTCGTTGAATATTTCATTAGTATGAATGCTATTAGATATCCGGGTATAAGATAATACCAAAGATTAATGCCATACAATATTCTAATCATTGCAAGTGCAACTGATATTCCTACTCCTATAGATATAGTATAGAGCATCACAGATTTTTTTATGCTTCCTCCGGATACTTTTTCTACCTGGTAGTTTAACACTCTTACTGCGGGCTCAGCGTATGTTGAGACGAATCCCAGTAGGAATCCTATTAGTACTATTATCCACTTATGCTCTATGCTGCCAAGTATGCTTCCCATTTCCTGGCCTACAGGCAACAAACCAATCTTTACTCCGTGCAGGAATAATGATAGTCCCATGAATGCAAGAAGTGTTCCCTTGGCTACTATGATGATTCTTTGGAATGGAAGTTTAAGATAGAATATCTGGAAGAATATGAAGAATAGCACTAACGGCAGCAGTGCTAAGGAAACTTCTAGCAGTGCATGTTCAAACCCTTCCAAGTATTCTATCATGACAGTATCACTCCCAGTATCATCATTGATATTATAGGGCCTATTGATGCGAGTGCTATGAATCCGAACGCATCATTGCTACTGCTCCTCGAACCTAATACCGTAGTAAGACCTATTCCAAGTGCGAGTATGAATGGAACGGTCATTGGTCCTGTAGTAACTCCTGAAGCGTCAAATGATAATGCAAAATACTCTGCGGGCACAAATAATGCGAGCAGAAATGATAACAAATACCCTCCTATCAGGAGGTATTGTATTGGAACCTTTAAGAATACTCTTAGCATAGCGAGTGCTACGAATATCGCTACACCTAATGCTATCATTACTAGTACTATATATTTTGATATCGCTCCTCCAGATACATCGTCTACCATTCCTGTAAGGACTTGCACATCGGGTTCTGCAATTGTTATTACAAATCCTAGTATGAATGCGAATATTATTACTATCCATACTGAGCCTTTCTGAGGGAGTTCAGCGCCTATCATCTCTCCTATGGGGAACAATCCTATCTTTGTGCCCTGCAAGAATAATACGAGGCCTGCAAATACCATTAAAGAGCCTACCAGAAATCTAACAAGTATCTCGTTAGGCATTGGCAGCACTGTATATCTTAGTATTATTACCATTATTACTACTGGTATCATGGCGCTACTTACTTCTCTTGCAGTATGGCCTATCCTGTCCATACCATTCTACTCATCGATACTCCTTAAAACCCTTTGCCTCTATAAATTGTAGTTGTAACCTTTATTAACAGTTATTATATCCTATCATTATGGAAACCAAGAATATTAGCTTGTCATCGCTCATACCCCATGAGGATATAGTAGAGGATAGGGTGTATGAGATTATGCGCTTGTTTGGTAGTGGGTGGTTCGAGCCTATAATAGTAGAGTCATCCCATAATATAGTGTTGGATGGCCATCATAGGATAGAAGCTGCAAGGAGGCTTGGATGGGATGCTATACTATGTAATGTGGTCGATTATGATAGTGAAGTATACCTTGAATTCTGGAATGACAATATCAGCTGTGCCAAGTGTGATATTATAAGGAGGGCTCTTAGAGGCACTAAGTTTCCTCCTAAGACTACCAGGCACATATTATGTGAAGATTGCACTAATAGACAATTATTATAATAGCCATTCTCCGGAAGGATTATAAATAGATTGATGATTATATCTTGTGATGCCAAGGAAAAAGAATGCGAGAGAACATCATATAGAAGACCATGCTTCTGACAAGGATTTTAAGATGATAGTGGCCATAGTCAAGAGGGGTTTTAGCGATCCTCTAATGGATGCGGCTAAGAAGGCGGGTGCTGAGGGAGGCACCATATTTAATGGCAGAGGTACTGGTGTTAATGAACAAAAATCCATTTTTGGAATGCCATTGCAGCCTGAAAAGGAGATTATTATGATTATAGTAAGATCTTCTATTACTGATAGAGTGCTACATTCAATACATGATGCTGGCAAGCTGGGAAGGCGGGGTACAGGAATAGCATTTGTAATGCCTATAGATAGAGTGGTAGGAATAAACCATCCCTTAGACTAAAATCGATTATTAAACGTTAATTCCCTAATATTCTTTCATTTTAAGCCTTTTGCAATCGTGTTTTTTTGTGATAGGCTATTTATATATCCTTTTATTCCGAATGCTAATGCCGAAAACTAATGTTGGTGTATTATGATGGGAGTAACAAAACTTTATGTTCCAAGCCTTCATTGTGAGAGCTGTGAAAAGAGGATTAGTAGAGTCTTAGGAAAAGAGCATGGTGTTGACAGCATGTCTTTTGAAGATGATGCCATAAATATAGTGTATGATAATGATTCAATAACAAAAAGCAGCATTATTGATAAGATAGAATCACTAGGTTATAGGGTATCTGATGAGCCCATAGACGGACTAAAATTTAGTGAGAGGTACAACCATTATAAGGAAAATCCTAACGAATATTCTATAGAAAAAACGAGTTTATATTATGCTCTCATAATGACTGTAGCATTATGGATAGTTCCAATACTAACGTACATGGCTTTCTTTAGGGATACTCAGAACTTTTGGTCTTCTTATATATGGTGGTTCTTCTACTTGAATATTAGCATAGCATTCATAGGAGCTACTATTAGGGTTATACTAAGCTATAATGCTAAGATAACTGGCATGACTGGTATGATGATAGGAATGACTATAGGAATGCAGACTGGCATGATGATAGGAGCAGTGCTAGGCGCTACTAACGGTTTTTTTGTAGGGGCTATGGCAGGGATGATACTCGGAGTATTGGTAGGCGCTATACTCGGTAATTGTTGCGGAGTAATGGGTGTTATGGAAGGGATGATGGCAGGCCTTATGGGAGGGACTATGGGTCCCATGATTAGTGTTATGATGATAGCAGATAACATATTATTGTTCATGCCATTATACATTATAATCAATATTATTATACTGTTAGGATTATGGTATATGCATTATGAATCAGCAGTATACAAGGCTCCTAAGGTTGTAAGAAAACCTATAGATTTCATGACATACGCATCTGTTAGCATAGTTGTATGTGCAGTAATAACTTTTATTATGTTATATGCTCCAAGGAATATTATGGCAATATTCGTATCATAGGTGTATTTATGAACAAGAATTTTAGGAATATAAGCATTGGCGCAGCAGTAATAGTTGTTAGCATGCTATTATTGTTTTCCATAGTTAACGCATTTAATGATAATAGCAGTGTCAATGATGACAATGAGATTATGATGAGCTATGATACTCCTGATATTATCGATGGTTATCAGCAGGTTACATTATATTTCATTAATTATGAGTATAAGCTCGTTCCAGAAAACCTATTGGTAGGGGTTCCTGTAAAAATGACTGTAGACCTAGAAACAGTTTATGGGTGTATGCGAGCAGTAATGATACCTGCATTCAATGTACGAAAGTTCGTTAATGAAAATGATAATATCATATTATTTACTCCTGACAGGACAGGCAATTTTAACATACTCTGTACTATGAATATGGGTAGAGGCACTTTTAGAGTGGTTGAGGGATAATTGATCAGCCTAACAGGTATAGACTGTGTTATTGCAGAAATAATATAAATGTATTAATACGCTTATAGGCTATGAACACCAAGACCATAGGATACGCGCTAATAATGATAGGACTGGCAATATCATTATTGTTGGTAGTAATAAAACTGTCTCATGACGCTCATATTAGGGTTTATGTTATGGATACAGGATCATGTTTTCTTGATGACGGAACATGCCTTCATGCCACTAACGAAATATACTATTTTATTGTAGGATGGATTATGGGATTTAGCCTTATAGTATTAGGGATATTTATGATACTCTCGTACGAGAATTATAGGAGGGTTGATAAAGAAAACAGGGAAGTGTTGTCAGAGATTAGGAAGGTAAGAGAGGAAGAATCTGTCAATAAGTCTTTCGAGTCATTCCTCAAGGGCTTTAGTGATGATGAGAAGAGAGTGCTAAGGATTATCAGGGAACAGCAGGGAATAAAACAAAATACGTTGAGGCTCAAAGCAGAATTATCAAAGACAGGACTGTCTTTAATGCTCCAGTCTTTAGAGGGTAGGGGCATTATAGAAAAGAAGAGCGAAGGAAAAACGAATAGGGTATTCTTGAAAGGATATTTTGGAAGAGAGTAATCGTATAATAACAATTATTATTAATGGTATTATTTTTTGTAGTGATCATGAATATGAGGCTATATACTCCTGGGATATTAGAATTATATGTGGGTCCCATGTATTCTGGTAAAACACAGATGCTTGCTTTGAGGCTTGACAGGTTTCAGCACCAGTCCAACTATGGTTATATAGCGTTCAAGCCACGAGTGGATAATAGGCATGAAGGTGATATTACGAAGACGAGATACAATAATATCAGTCTTGATACTGTAGTATTGGACTCTGACAATCCAGGTAAGATATTAGAGATGGATCTTCCGAGAGTGGTCGCTTTTGACGAGATGCAGTTCTTTGATGACAGTATTGTTGATGCAGTCGTAACGCTGATGAGAAAGGATTATCATGTCATAGGCACTGCTCTGGACCTTGATTTTAGGGGAGAATTGTTTGGTCCTGTAGGCAGGCTTATGGCCAATGCAAATGATGTGTATAAGCTTACGGCTGTCTGTCACTCATGTGGTTCTGAAGGTACAAGGACTCAGCGTTTGATTAATGGGAGTCCTGCAAGCTATAATGAGCCTATAGTAAGAATAGAAGGTAAGGACAGCAAAGAAACATACGAGTGCAGGTGCCTTGACTGTCATATAGTCCCAAGGTAATATTATATGAATAGGTATTATGTTTTTTTCCTAGTTAAGGGCAATGCTAATGATAGTGTTGATGGCATTAAGAATCATATTAAATCATTAGGTATTGCTGGTGTCAGTGTTCCTATAAGCATGCCACATATTACTATTATTCCCCCGTTCTATACTGATGATATTGACATAGTATATTCTGTTGTTAAGAGCGCATCATTAACCAGTCATTTTAATGTCATATTGGATGGAATATCAAGTTTTGACAAGAGGGTATTATACATTAATGTTTCTGATGATGAAAGGCTGGTTGATATAAGAAACAAAATATATTTAGGATTGTGTAATAGTGGAATAATAAGTGATACTCGTAAGGATTGGAATCCTCATGTTACTCTGGCAAGGATAAAAAGCATCAATGCATATAATAAAATCATAGAAAAGATCAGTGATTACAAAGTGCATAGCGAATACACCGTTATAGATGGTATTGCTGTAATGGTATGGAATGGAAGAGAATGGATTGTTCATAAAGAACATACGCTGATAATATAATATTTGTTACATGTTGGTAATAATTCTCTTGTAAATAGTATTGTTTTAGACGCTAATATTATATAATACTATTATGGTATTGTGATAATGGCTTCAAAGTTAATGTCATTATTGGCGATGCTAGCGCTCTCAGTCCCATCAAACAATAATATTAATAGTAGCATGGGATTGGAATCAAAAATACCATACCATGACTTTAATCAGCATTATGAATCATTTAGGCATTCTCCTAATATTCCAGAACCGTATTTTCCAGAATATCTTGATAATTGCATATTATCATTAGGTTATGTTGAGACTATAAACAATGATTTTATAGTAACCCAGACTTTTATAGAAGACTATGACTGTAATAGTATTGATAAGCCATCATACCTCTATACTATAGACTTGTCCCATACTACTGAAGGGATTATTAGGACTATATCATCATACCATAATGATACTAGCAATGGATTGATGGGTTGGGGATATAATCGTAATGATGCGCTAGAACTATGGTTTTCAGAAGGATACGTGGCTGTTACGTTTGAAGGAACGTATGTCAATAGGAAAGGAGAGATTCCTTTCATCATAGAGGACAATCATGATGCCATAAGAATGCTCAGGCTAAGGCACGAATGGCTTTTAAGCAATACCGAGAGGATTAATGGGGAATAATTATTCATTGTTAATGGGTTGGGTTGATACCTCTGTTTTTTAGGCTGATAGTGGTTTGACCATTAACTCCAACATACTGCACCCTTTAGGGCGGGGTTGTTGATTTCTACATAACGAATCTCATGTCATAATCTGCTTTTATTTAATGTCATATTCTTTCATTGTATAAAGCCCTATAGTATTCGATATGGTTTAGTAAGGGATATCCTGTGATTAATGCAGACTGAACCACTTTGTCTTCTTTCATTTTGAGCTCTACCATAAAGTCATTGTATGTCATTTGGAATGTGCTTATCTTAATGCCTGTTAGGGCGTTAGCCTCTTTTTTTGCATTTACCGTGCTTGTATTATTATTCATGATGATGAGCAAGTCGATATCTGATTCTTTATTATAAGTGCCTTTTGCTGTTGAGCCGAAGAGCACCGCAAATACTGGCTTATGATTGAGATTATCCAGATATGTTTTTATGGCTTTGCTCCTAATGCTCGGAAGTCTTTCGAAACGGTCTAGATCGAATGCCTGAAATATGTAGTGAGCCCTAATGTTATGTCTTACGAAATACTTTTTTAGGTTACCTTCCTTTACTGACAACAGTATCTTTTCTTCTTCTAGGCTGTTTAGAAACCTGTATGCGCTCGGCTCATGAAGTTTTGTACGTCTTGCAATCTCCCTCAAATGTAGTTTCATAGTCTTATCATGATAATATAATTGCATTATCTTGAGATATCCAGGCTTTAATATTGTTAACATTATTATATCAATTGTTATAATAATTATAACATATATAAATGCTACGTTAGTATTATGTTAACGATACTAGTCATTATCAACCCTTGGAGCCAATATGAATGTCATAGACAAAACATCAACCTGGCTGTAATCCACTTTTAGGGGATAATCTTTAGCAAAACTAATAACAGCCCTCTCGCTTAGCTTGGAGCCTTGTATTATCTTTTTTAAATATTCTACGCTATACTTGCTCTTAATCTTAGTATCAGCTCCCTGAACCACTATCTTGACAGATTCAGATTCCGGTATTTCTATATTAACATCTGACAAGTCTCCTTGAGCATGCAACATTAGCTTGTGGGGCTCTGCTATGAAAGAGACGCTGTCTGCTATGACATCAACATCTTCTATAGCATCATTAAGCTCTTGGCTTCTCATGGCAATGCTTACAGGAAACTTTAGGTCTGGAACCTTTGTTTCCTGTTCATCCACATCTATTATGGGTAGTGAGAATTTCCTGGTATTCTGCGCTTTTAGTGTGATATTCAGTTTTCCCTGGACAGTCTGCAATGTCAATAATTCCCCTCCCTTAAGCCTCCTTAATACCTGTTTTAATAATGATAAGTTAATAGCAATCTTCTCGTTATCTTGAATGTCATACTCTGCAAAAGAGCTGGAAAACATCCTGAAAGCGACCATTGCAACGTTAGCAGGGTCCATAGCCACTATTTCTATGCTTGTCTTTTCAAAGCTGATCTGAACTTCATTAACCAAGTCCGATATGATGTTGATGCTGTCCTTAAAGTATTTAGGCTCTGATATTGTTAGTTTCATCCGATAAACCCCCTTACCACTAGATAGGAAGTGTACAGGGATATTATAAAAGTTTGTGAATAAAATGCATGGCTAGCCATATATTATTATGTATTAATGCGAAAGTCATGAATAGATTTATAAAGAACATTGCAAAAAAGTGTGTATTGTTATGATTATTCGGAGGGGACAATATATGAATTGGAAGCCAACAATAGTATTCTTTGCTATATTGACACTTGTACTAATGTCCGTATCTACCGTTTCCGAGGAGATCACCGATATATCGATAACCGCACCCACTGGAGGTGAATACTGGAGCGGTTCTCAAGACATCACGTGGACCGAAACAGGCGATACCAGCACCGTTGAGATCGCGTATAGCGATGATGATTTCGATACCCTAAACTCAATCGCCACTGAAGTCGCTGCAGGAACGCTTACTCAATCATGGGATACTACAGGTCCTGACGATGGTACCTATCGTGTAATCGTGTATGTTACTGGCAATCAGGCAGTGAACGCAACATCAGGAGAGTTCACTGTTGATAACACCCCTCCTACATACACTGTGTCATATAGTAAGAATCCTGTAAAAGACGGTGATGAGGTAACGATTACCGTAACATTCAATGAAGACATGGATGCTGGTGTGACTCCTCAGATTGCTCTAGCAGCTACCTCGGGTGACCCTGATACGGTTGCTGCTACGGATCTTACGCGCGTTTCTGCTACTGTATATAATTATTCCTGGACTGTCGGCACAGGTAATGGGGTGCTTACTCCTGAAGTAACGGTTGGTGAGGACCTTGCAGGTAATCTGGTTACGAATGATGGTTCTACCAGGACTACTGTAACTGTTGATAATACTCGTCCTACTGTCGATAGCGCTACAACTGGAGATGCGAATGCGAATGGTAGGATAGATAGGATTGTTGTCGTTTATTCAGAGCCCGTAGTAGATGTGGGATACAATGCTGTATCTGTTGCAGGCTATACCATCAATGCCAGTGCTAGCAGTGGTTCTGGTACTGCGACACTCATTTATGTTTTGGAAGAAGGTTCTTTTGACACTCAGGTAACTCCAGGTCTTACTTGGACCGAAGCTAATGCCCAGGACCTTGCAGGCAATGACTTGAATGAAAGCGGAGCCCCATCTAACGCTGCTGATGGCGCGCCTCCTGTAATCGTTGACGCAGTAACCGACTCTACTACTACCATTATTATTACTTGGAGCGAGAATGTGGATGTATCGACTACTGATGGTGAGGGTTTTACGTTATCAGAAGGTACTGTGAGCGCTAATACTAACCCTGCAGGATCGAGCCCTACGATGACTCTGACGGTTTCTGCGATGGGTACAGGAGACACGCCTAATGTCATATACACAGAATCTGAAGGTAGTGTTGTTGACGCTGCTACTGTTCCAAATGCTGCTCTTGATCAAACCTTCGAATTCACAGAGGATGGTGTTCCGCCGACTTTCACTGCGGTTCGTAATACTATGGGAACTATAGTGCTCACTTTTAGCGAGACGGGAATTCAGTCAACTTCTACGGCTGTGGGAGCATTTTCTTTGGATACTGGCACTGTTGTTTCGTGGTCAATCACTGGTGCTGATGAGATCACGATTGTGACTTCAGGCTTGATGGGCACTGATGATACTCCAACCGTAACATACAATACGGCAGCAGGTGCGAACGTACGTGACTCTCAGGACAACGAAGTAGTAGACAGTACAAGCGCTGTTGCCCAGGATGGTGTTGCACCAATCGTAGTTTCGGTTGTTGCTATGCCTGACGAATTAACAATTGCTTCTGCGACTGTCCAAATAGTAGTGACTTTCTCTGAGGCGATGGATACCTCAGTCGTTCCAGACATCACATTCAGTGATGGTGTTTGGACTGCTGTTGCTCCTGGTGAGTGGACTGTTGGTGATACTGTGTTCACGCGCAGTTTCACGGCTCCAGAGGGTTTGGAAGCAGAGGATGTTGATGTGATAGTAGATGGTGCGGAAGATGTTGCTGGCAACGCGATGGCAGATCCATACACAGAAGATGACCAAATAGATGTTGATACACTAGCACCAACACTTACTCTTGTCAGCATCGCATCGGACAATGTCAACTCTGAATATGCCAAGGTTGGTGACACGGTTACACTAACTTTTACTGCAAGTGAGACTATCCAAACTCCGACTATATTTATTGATGGCAGCGGTACGCCTCCGCCTACTAATACTGTAGGTAACACGTGGGTAGCTACGCGTACGATGCAGACTGATGATAATGAAGGTGTCATTACGTTCTCTATCAATTTCCAAGATGAGGTGGGTAATCCTGGTTCTGAAGTAACAGCAACAACTGATGCTAGCGAAGTGACTTTTGATGAGACAGATCCGACCATCAATGTAACTACTCCAGTCCAAGACTCATTGTATGGGTCGTTCCAATATGCATTCGTGCTCAATGGAACTGGTAGCGACATAGACACGGATTCGATTGACGTATCATTGTGGGGTCCTGGACCATCCTTAATTGAATCATATGGGTTTGCAGACTTGAGCTGTGTTGACTCTGGAATGATTGTGACTTGCGAAGGTTCTGAGAGTATTGCTGATGGAACATACATGGTTATGGTGAGCGTTTCAGATCTCGCTGGCAATAGTAATACAGAGAGCATAGAGAATGTGGCCATTGACTCTAGCGTTCCAGTAATTTCGCACACAAACAGTCTTCCTCCAGGAGTTTACTCGCAGGATTGGATTTTTGCGAATGTGACAATGTCAGGTCCGATGCTTGATACAGTAGTCATTAGGCTTTACCGTAATGGTGTTCTAAACCAGACGAGTGTATCCGCTTGGGATTCGTTCACGCCGCTTAACTACACCGATCTTAGTGAGGGAGTGTATGAGGTGAACGGAACTCTTAATAACACTGACGGTGTTGAGGTTGATCTTGCCTCTAGAGTCTACACGCTTGACACAACTCCTCGTGCAGTAGTGATAGACAGGCTTGATCCTTGGGAGACATCCAGTAACCTTCCTCAGATTTTTTTCACTGTGACAGATAATCTTGCAGAAACGCTAGAATGTGAATTATTATTTGATGATGTGGGGTATGGTGTAGATGCATCTGTAATGAACGATACATCTTCCGATATAATAGCTAATACTACTGTTGATGATGGGACATACTCTGTGACTATCCACTGTATTGACGATGCAGGTAACCCTCATAACGATACGATAACCGTAACGGTAGACACTACTGCTCCGAGCATTGTGTTTGTATCACCTGTTGATGGTAGTGGTACGAACGAGACTGATGTCGAGCTTGAAGTGAACATAACTGATTTGGGCGTAGGCATATCTAATGTTGAATATCGCATTGTGAATGGTACTAACGCTTCCCATGAGGTTGTAGGAAGGACTGCTTTGCCTTATGTCAGCGGGGATATTTGGGGTGATACTCTTGACTTCTCAGCATATGATGAGTGGAGTTATACCATCCAGGTATTTGCGAACGACACTCTGAACAATAATGATACGGTATCAGTTACCATTAGCTTCGATGAGACTCCTCCTAACATCACGAGCTTTACTTGTGGTAATGTTGTGAGAAATGCTGCTCATGCATGCACTTACAGTGTTACTGACAACTCTGAGGCTTGGGACGGAGAGCTTACAGTAGCCATATCGGCTGATACTAGTACTGTTGGTACTGGAATAGTTGCTACGATTACTGTTACGGATGAAGCTGGCAATGAGGCTACTGCCACTACAACATTTTCGGTAACATCTCCGCCTTCCAGTGGCGGTGGTGGCGGTGGCGGCAGTAGTAGTAGTGCGCCTCCTGGTATAGGAATTGCTGCTAGTGTATCTCAAGGAAAGGTTAATCTGAGCAGGGCAGGTGTATGGTACTGGTCTGGTATTAGGCCTAACGAGCAGGTTAAGCTTGATGTTAGCGCTAGGGAAATGCCTGTCAAAGAGCTTGTAATTAATCCTAGGAGCGCCGTGAATAACCTTCAGATAATGGTAGGTGAAGTAGAAGAAGGAAGACATCCTGAAACTTCAAGGCCTAGAGGACAGGTATACAAGTATATGGAGATAATAGCAACTCCTAGTGTCGATGATGCTGTAGAATCTATAGTAATATCTTTTAGTGTTCCTATGGATTGGATTAGTGCTCAGGGAGCTGCTCCTGAAGATATTGTGATGCACAGGTTTGTTGCTCCTAACTGGGTTGCTCTGCAGACCAGGTATTTGCGGACTGAGAATGGAGAGGCATTGTATGAGGCGACTACTCCAGGACTTAGTTATTTTGCTATAGCTGCTACGGAAAGTCCGCAAGAGGCTCCTGTAGAAACAACTGAGCCTCCAGCTCCGATTAGTCCACCTGAAGAGCCTCCAGTAGTAGAGCCTGTTCCTCCTGAGCCGACTGCAGTTGTTCCTGAGCCTGAGGAGAGAAGGTTTAATTGGATGCTCTTATTCGGTGTATTCGTATTGATAGTCATAATAGTAGTCGCAGGATTGTTCCTATATAATAAGAGGAACAGGTATAATTTCGGCGATTATGATGACGAATATGAGGCTCCGAAAGAAGAGGCTCATGAAGAGCACAAAAAGAGAACCAAGAAAAAATAATTTTTATTATTATGATGCTTTTATTAGCATCATACTATAAATATTTCCGAAAGTATTCGCCCTGCTCGGCAGTATGCTGTTAGTAATTCCTGATTCTTTGATGAACTTGTGTAAATACTCTTTGGACTCATTATGTAATTCTCCCAAGGTAATATTGGAGAATGCCTCGCATAATATTCTAAGATATCCTCTTACTATGAGACTGTCAGAATACCCTTCGAACATAATCTTGTTATCTCGTTTTATGCACCTTATATATACTTTTGCGATGCATCCTTTAACCATATTTTCTTCTGTTCTATGCTCTTCGCTCATAACATTGTATTCCTGCCCGTATTCCATTAGGTATTCTAGCTTTTCTTTCTGGCCTGGCAGGCTGTTAAGATCCTCAGTTACTATACTGAACACTTTAGGGTATTCCATGGGTATTGTATTATACCTGTATTTTTATTATTTCCCGTAATGCTTATATATTATTATGAATATATAATCTCATGCTATCAGGCTCATCTTTTGTTCCTAAACAGCCTTACGCCATTATAGGTGCGACTAACAATAAAGAGAAGTATGGCAATATTATAATGAAAGACTTGTTGTCTAAAGGTATTAGTATTATTCCTATTAATCCCAAGCATAAAAGTATCATGGGTATTAAGTGTTATCCTACACTTGCAAGCGCTTCCATAAAAAACAATATTGGATTAATCATAATAGTAATTCCTCCTAACAAAGCATTAGATATTATAGTAGAAGCCAGTATTATTGGTATTAAGGAATTATGGCTCCAGCCGGGCTCTGAGAGCGAAGAAGCAATAAAGCTTTGCGAAAAGCATAATATCAAATGTACTATGAACGCTTGTATAATGACTAAGACCTAGTCAATCTTAATGTTTTCTCCTTCGCTCATTATCTTGAACTTATCCCTGGAATATCCCATCTTTTCTACGATAGGCCATATTATCTCTGCTGTCGCATGGTCAGAATGTGTAGGTACTATTATCTCGGGAGAGGTTAGTTCAAACAAGTATCTATGATCTTCGCTTGACAAGTGCCCTGATACATGAACATCCCTGAATATTCTTACATTACCCTCTCTTAACGACTTTTCTAATGCTTCCCTGTTCTTAACGTTTTGTGGTACTGGTATTACTGAGCATGAGAATATTACTGCGTCATTATCATGCAGTTCAAAATCAAAGTCTCTCCTGCTAATCCTGTCTAGTACTGAGCCCGGCTCTCCCTGGTGGCCTGTTGCTACTATTAGATATTTGTGCTTGCCTTCCTTTTCTATATCCTTGAGCTTCCTCCTAATCCTTCTCGAGTATCCTATGACTTCTGCATTGTCAAAACTAATAAGGTTAGTGTCCTGTCCTGACCTAATATATTTTTCGAGGCTTCTTCCTACAAACACTATCTTCCTGTTAAGCTTGTGTCCCAATGCGTATATGGCTCTTAGCCTTGCTAAGTGCGATGAGAATGTGGATACTATTATTCCCTTGCCTTCAAGCTCCTTATGCAATAAAAGGTCTTTTAGCATTTCTTTAGCCACTGATTCTGAAGGGGTTTTTCTTACCTCGTCAGCATTAAGAGTATCTATAGTTACAAGCCTAACTTTTCCTTTGAGTTCTGATAGTCTTTTTACATCAGTTTTCGATCCTACTCCGGGATTATCGTCAAACTTAAAGTCAGAAGCATGTAGGTATACTCCTTTGCTAGTATGGAATGCTATAATGCTGGTTTCTGGTATGGAATGGGCTGCCTTGATAAACTCTATAGTGAGGTCTTCTGAGACTTTGTATTTAGCGCCTTGTTTTATTGTTATTAGCCTGTTCTTCAATCTTATTTTATGGTCTTTTGCTAGCGCCCTTAATATTGACATTGTCAATGGAGTGGCTATTATAGGACAGTCAAACTCTCTTTCCAGGAATTGTACTGCTCCTACATGGTCTAGGTGGCCGTGCGTTATTACTATGGCTCTAATCTTGTGCATTATGCTCCTTATAGGCTTTAGGTCGGGCACAGCTCCTATCTTTTGGAGCATTGACTTGTCTGGTGTTCCGTTAGGCTCTGCTTCCATATATGATATGTAATTGTCCATATGCAGTCCAATATCAACTGCTACTGCTTCTTTTTCAAACTCGTATACGCTCATATTCCTGCCCACGAGCCCGTATCCGCCTATTGCATGAAGTTTCATAATATTTAAGCAAAGCCATCTGTTTATAAGAGTTTTCCAATACAAACACTATTATTTAGCTACTTTTAGGTAGCGAAATGTTTTTAAGTGGTGTTTGTGTTCTTCGGGTTTATGGCTCTTGAGAGGATTGTTGGCAGGAATAGTCATTTTGGTAGGCGTGTTGGTTCTTTTGTGGGTTCTTTGTTGCTTGTTGGTTCTCTTAGTGGTTGTCCTATGAATGATGTTAATGGTAATGGTGGTAATAGTAATGGTGAGCCTCCTAAGTGTGAAGTAAACCCTATAGTGGAACTAGCTGAAGAGTATAATCTCCCTGATAGTGTTGTTGGTAAGATTAGTGTGTTGGGTGATGATTGTATTGTTGATGAGCATGAGTATAATCTTGTTGCTAATCTTTTGCCTGGCATAATCGATAGGAGTAATGAGGCTATTGCTTTGTCTTATGTTGATCGTTTTGTATCCGATGATGATAGTTTTGATGGTGTTGAGGATGTTGTTATGAGTAGGTTCTTTTTGGGCAGGTATGATAGGGAAGGCTTATTAGTTCATCCTGGTTATTTTGAGTTGGTGGATGATGGTCATGTTATGATTCCTAATGCTTATTTTATGCCCATATTTGAGATGCCTTTTCGGTTTGATCCTTTTCCTGCAGGCAATAGTGGTGGTAAAGCGCTTCCTATAATAGATGATAATCCCTTGATTAGTATGTATACTGTTTTTAATTTGGGTCGTGCATTGGAAAATCTTCCTCTGCTATCTGAAGGCTATTCTTGGTTTGAAGCATACAATACTAATATTGTGCCGTCTCCAAATAGGTGTTCTACTGATGTTAATTATTCAAGTTCTCAAATAGTATTCAACAATCATAAAGAAGATTTTCCTGAAAGGGTAGAATTGGTTAATTCCTTGCCGGTTCCTGTCAGAATAGAAGAAATAAGGTATTTTAATAATTTCGATCCTCCTATAAGAAATGCTGCTATTGTTCTCAAGCCCATACATTGGCCTCATAGTCTTGGTCATTCTAATCTTACAGTTAGCATTAGTCATGCAGACGATGAGGATATTGAATCTAGAGGATTGAAGGTCGGTGATATTATCCCTGTAGAAGCAAAGATTGGTTATGTGGAATCTGAGTTTGATGAATGGATGCTGATATACGGTTTATCAAGTGATAGTGGCCTGTCAAACAATGAGAGCAGACCGATAATCGATATATTACATCCTTTCCCTCATAATCCTGAGAGGAGGGGTAGGGTTTGGCCTGTTTATTATGAGAGTGTTGATTATAATGGTGTTCCTTTGGTTGAGCTGTTAGGTGTTCATAATAGTGTTTGCAATTTTAGTGTGGGTGATAGTGTTTATTTGGGTAATCATGAGTTGGTTGATCCTATGGTATTGTATTATCCTGAGGATACTGTGGTTAGGTGATTGTTATGGCTTTGGATGATGTTGTAGGTAAAGCTAATGGGTTTAGGAGGTGTGTTGGTTCTTTTATGGGTTCTTTGTTGCTTGTTGGTTCTCTTAGTGGTTGTCCTATGAATGATGTTAATGATAATGGTGTTGTTCCTCCTCCTGTTTGTGATGTTAATCCTGTTGTTGAGTTGGCTCGTGAGTATGGTTTGCCTGATAGTGTTGTTGGTAAGATTAGTGTGTTGGGTGATGATTGTATTGTTGATGAGCACGAGTATAATCTTGTTGCTAATCTTTTGCCTGGCATAATCGATAGGAGTAATGAGGCTATTGCTTTGTCTTATGTTGATCGTTTTGTGGGTGATGATGATAGTTTTGATGGTGTTGAGAACTTAGTTATGAGTAGGTTCTTTTTGGGCAGGTATGATAGGGAGGGTTTATTGGTTCATCCTGGTTATTTTGAGTTGGTGGATGATGGTCATGTTATGATTCCTAATGCTTACTTCATGCCAATATTTGAGATGCCTTTCCGGTTTGATCCTTTTCCTGGGGGCAGTGGTGGGAAGGGTTTGCCTATAGTAGAAGATAATTATTTGGTAGGAGGTTATAGTGCTTTTGATATTGGATGGGCTCGTACAGGTATTAGGAGTCCTGAAACGTCATATACTTGGTTGGAGGAGTATAGTTATCTTATTGTTCCTGAGGTAGATGGTTGTGCTAATGAGCATAATTATGCTAGTACTCAATTTGGTTTTCGTAATTATTCTGATGATTTTGATTTGGAGTATGTTGAGTTGGTTAATCCTTTTCCTGTTAGTGCTAGGGTTAGTAATATTGGTTTTTTGGTTAATGCTAATGATGTTAGGAATGCTCGTGTTTCTTTGGAGCCTGTTTATTGGCCTTCTAGTCTTGGTCATACTAATGTTATTGTTTCTATGAGTCATGTGGATGATGTGGATATTGAGGAGACTGGTTTGAAGGTTGGTGATATTATTCCTGTAGAGGGGCGTTTTGGTATGGTTGAGAGGGATTTTGAGATGTGGATGTTTATTTTTAGTTATCGCAGTGATAATGGTTTTTATCGTCCTGGTGATGCTGATAGGGATAGTCGTTTTAAGACTGTTGATATTTTTCATCCTCATTTTTATGAGCCTGAGATGAGGGGTAGGGTGTGGCCTGCGTATTATACTCGGGTGGATGATAGTGGTGTTCCTTTAGAGGAGGCGCTTGGCATTCGTAATGGTTTGTGTGATTTGTTGGTTGATGGAGTCTCATATATGGGGAGTCATCCTTTGGTTGATCCTATGATATTGTATTATCCTGATGATACTGTTACCAAATGATTTTTTTATCGTAACATTTATAAAAGAAGTATGAAAGAGTTTTTATTATGAATAAGAGTTTATACATGATAATATGTGCCTTTACTGGTATACTATTGTTATCAGGAGCTGTTCATGCAGGCTATCTTACAGGCAGCAGGAGCGTAGGTCCTGATGGGACTACTTTTACTCTATCCTGGTTTCAAGGATGCGGTCCCGGTACCAGAGTAGAATATTTGAGCGGAACTGTTTATAGGAGTTCTATGAATCTAAATTTAGGTCCTAATAGTTGTAATGTGGGAGGTACTCTTGGCAATAATCGCGCTGTGCATTGTTTGATAGGAAGCGATGTCGGCAGAACAAGCGCTTTGGATGCTGTCGTTAACTGCGATGAATGTCCTTGCGAGCCAGTGCCCGGAACCAACTACAATTGTAATAATGTTAGTGGCAGATGTATTGCTTGCGATGCATGCCCTTGTGATGAGGACTGGGAGGATTGTGAGCATCTAACATGCACTACTAGGAATTGTACTTGCAATGATGATAAGTGTGAGGCGAAAAGCACTGACTGTGTAGGCGGTAGCATGCAGCTCTGTGAGTGCAATGACGATAAGACTGACTGTATTTGCATAACGCAATCATGTGGTGGCGGAGGTTCTAGTGGTGACCCAAATACATGTTCTGCGAGTGCAAGTTGGACTTTGGATAGTAATGATAATAGAATCACTACTTGTCGGCTTTCAGCCAGCAGAAACATAGATGATTATTTGGGGAGTGGAGCATACAGTAATGGTTGGAGGATATACCAGAGAAATTTTAATCCCTCTTCGGGATGGAATTATTTTGACGGATGGGTAACACTTCATAGTGGAATGTGTTCTGTTAGTGTACTATATCATAATCCTACATTGGGTATTGGCGTTAATGAAATATGTTATGCTGAGGCGACTACTGGCACTCCTCCTGGCGGTTCTGATCCTGGTGATCCTGATCCTGGTGATCCTGATCCTGGTGATCCTGATCCTAATCCCTGTTCGGTTTTTTGCCCTCCTCCAAATGATGACTTGTGTGCAGAAGGAATAGTCTGTCCGATATGATAACGATATAGTTAATAATGCGAAACGCTTATAAGTGTTTTACATTGTATTTTAATATTAGAGGTTTATTATAATGAATAATACAAATATAATTATGAAATTTCTATTTTTTGCCTTACTAATAATTGTTATAATATCCATAATATTATGGATTCAAAGAGGAATATCTGATAATAATGATATCGATACTTTTGAATATAGTGATTATATTCAAAGAAACACCATATATGTCATGGTATATGAGTATATCGGTATAGATGATCTTTATCCTAACCGCTTTGGAAGAGTATATGAGAAAGAGCGCAGAGACGATACAATAGACTGCTATTCTTTTTTGCATGAACTACAGGATACACTGAATTTGCAAAGCTTGGAATGTGAGAAGCCTGCGTATTGGAAAGGATTTTATTATGATTATGATTTTAGCAATATTAGCCTAGGCTACAGGATATTCCATGATAGCGATTCTGCAAAAGCTTATTATTCTTCATTAATTGATCCTCTGGGTGTATCGATTGAGGATTCTGAATTAATCGGAGGATTGGTAGAGAGCAGGGTAAGCATTATTCCATTTGAGTTGGGGCATGCAGTAGATGATATAACAATGTATTCTTTAGCTGATAATAGCACTGATTATCCTACTTATTATCTTATTTCATTGATACTTTCATATGATACTGTTTATACCGTGCTTGAAAGGTCGGATGAGCCTATTGAAAGGAGGAGATTCATGACTTCTTTTCGACCCGAAAATCATGATAGTTATTTGGCAAGTAGAACAAAAAAGCTGTTAGACTAACCAGCTGTGATTATTATATGCACATTATTTCACTATTCCGTTATCCTTTTTAATATTCTTAAGGAACTAAAGTCTTATAAGAAGGATGCTAAG
>JBLKOQ010000046.1:0-3209 GCA_047602885.1 Candidatus Woesearchaeota archaeon
CACAGACCGCAGAACTGTTTTGCAGGCTCATAGCTTATAACATAGGCTTACGCCTATGGAGATTTTCTACAGAGCCGTATTTATGTGGGCACAAACCCGCTAAACAGTCCGGTTAGTACTAATGTAGCAAAATAATACAATGTTCCTGCGATTAGAGGATATATAAGATAACTTGTACCTCCTTGCCTCCAGTCGCCCTTGTTTATTATGGCGATAAGGATGGCTGCTCCTATAGAATTGATTATGAGGACCATTAATGAGAAGTTCTTGAACTCGTCTATGCTAAGAGCTGCTCCAGAAAAGGAGAATCCTCCTAGTCCTTGGGACTGTTGTCCTCCAGTAGCGCCTCCCACCTTTTCTCCCACTGCATTTAGTATGACTATGAATTGTGTTGCTAAAGAAAACAATAGTGGAGTAATAAACAATACTACTGCATTAACAAATATTGTATAGCTTATATTAGTTGTTATCATCTCCTGTTTTAGTTCTTTTAGGTCCTGAAGATTAGTAACTAGGTCATCAAGTATATCAGATATCTTTCCTCCACCATGCAATGCCTCTATTATTATGTCAAAACTCCTCTTAAGCATTGGACTGTCATATTTTGATGTAAACTCCACTAGCGCTACTTCTAAGGGTGTTCCTGTCATCACCTTCTTAGTGCATAACTGTATCTCCTCAGACAATACTCCAAACTCTGGCTTTATGCTATTCCATAATGCTGCATCAAAGCTCATGCCCCCTTTAAGATTCTCGCTAACATACCTCAGATAGTCCTCGAGGACTTCTTCTACCTGTTTAGTCCTCTGCAATATCTTCGAGTCGAGTACATACTGAAAAAGGAACCATCCTAATGCTAATACTATTAGCAGGTATGCGGCTGCAAAGAGGAAAGTGTAGACTGCAAACAATAGTATACCAACAAATGGCGTGTATGCTATAGTCCTTATTGTTATCTCCCCTATAACATATACCAAGTATACTATTATCATGCTGAATATGGTAATATAAAAGAATATTCCGAACAACCTATAAGGATAGCTTTTAAAGCCTGCCAATAGCATTCTTTGCTCCAAATGAAGCCTTATCTTTTGTGGAACAAAAGATTTTCCAAAAACCTCCGGCCTTACGAGTTGGGGTATTTTGACCATTAGACGTTCACCGTGGGTCTCGAATTATTCACTACTGCTATAAAGAACAGTTGCATTACCGCTAGCAGGAATGCCGTTATTATCAATAGGCTTGTATCCATGATTATGCCTGCAAAGCTGAAGAATATGATAACAAGTGATACTCCTATGCTGGGCAGTACTGTTCCTACTATCATATAGAACATCATGAGACTATTGAGTTTTTTTCCATAAGCCTTTACCTCCAATAATAGTGCTCTTGATATCTCCTTAATACTGTTTTTCAGTGTATCTGTAACATCAGCTCCTGTCCTAAGGCTTGTCACAATCTCAGACAATATCCTTTTCATGTTGGGAGATGGACAATAATCCCTCGCCTTTGTTAAAGCCTGTTCGATAGGCGTTCCGGTATTAATGTCCTGCACTATCTCCCTAAAAAAGAATCCTGTCTCATTGTATTCTCTAGAAGCATGTATCAAGGTATTAAACAATGGCAGTCCAGACTCTAGTTTAACAAGCATATATTGGCCTGCAAACAATAAGTCCTTGTCTATTTTCTGTCTCCTCTTCTTTATGACAAGCAACGGCCTGTTCTTGAACAGAGTATAGAATGCATACGAGGATAATAAAAATACCAATATGCTTGCAAATCCAAAACCCACAAGCATGCTAAAAGTAAAGGCTAGTGCTACGCCGAACATAATACCATTCTTTAAGGCTTTTTTTAGGAATTCTTCAGGATTATCGTCTATCCTTCCTATCCTAAGCGCAGTTTTTAAGTGCGGATTCTTTGAAACAAGATAATCATAAAAGCCTATATGCTATCACCCATTATTGGTTTTCGTTTCTTTCTGGACTCTTCTCTTTGGCACTGTCTTTTTGGTTGGAGTTATTTTTCGTGTCAGTATTCCCATCATCAATATTTTGAGGATCATTGTCTTCTAGCAATGTCTTACCAAGAGCCTCTTTATACTGCTGCCGCTCTTCTGGCTTTCTTGCTCTTGCAGAAGACGATGATGCTATGAAAGGGTTTTGCTCTCTGCTTCCCAGATCATCTAATGATGTGCGTTTCGTTGTCCCTAGTCCAAAAGGGCCCTTCATTTGACTTGATGATGGTTTAGTAGGCTTAAAATCCTTGAGAGCGGTAGGAATAGGAACATTCTCTTTAATCTTCTTTTCATTTTCCTGTTCTTCCTTCTTCTTGCGCTCCTCTTTCTTTGCATAGACTGATTTCTTATGATAATAATGTGCCATTATCTTACCTATCCTGTGTACGTCATTAACATCCTTCTTATGCAGCCATTTTAGTATTTCTGTTTTCTCTTTAATATCCTGCTCTACTTCTTTTTGTGTCATTCCTGTATACAATTCCAGCGTATCGTATACCTTCTTTATTGCATTAGCAGACATCAAAGAATCGTTTTTTACGTTATGCTGATATATCAGGTTGGGATTTCCGTCATCTTTCATTTCGGCTATCTGGAATGTCCTCCTATAGCCTGTACGCCTATTCCTGTTCTGCACCACTATCATTCCTATAGCACTTAGCACTTTCTTGGGAAGCTCTATAGGCGGATTGGTAAGCCTGTCATAAGTCTCAACGACATTATTTGCGTGCAGCGTCCCATATACGCTGTGACCTGTATGCATCGCCTCAAACAAAACTTCTGCCTCTTTCTTCCTCCTTATCTCTCCTACCAGTATCCTGTCAGGCCTCTGCCTAAGGCTATTAACCACTAGATCAAGCATCGAAACCTCTCCTTTTCCTTCAGGATTAGGTAGTCTTGTTTCCATGGGCACCCAGTGTAGACTGTCAGGAAGTGTCAGCTCTCTCGTATCCTCTATTGATATTATTCTATGGTTAGGAGGAAAATAGTTGGATATCGCGTTCAAGAACGATGTTTTACCAGACCCTGTTCCTCCTGCTATTATCATGCTAAACTCGTTCTGTATCCCAAGCCATATTAATGAGGCTCCCTGGTAGTTTATAGTATTAGTCTTGATAAGGTCAATAACACTCCAAGGCTTCTCTGCAAACTTACGTATCGTTATAGTATTGCCTCGGGAGCTTATGGGACT
>JBLKOQ010000019.1:0-21359 GCA_047602885.1 Candidatus Woesearchaeota archaeon
ACACAGACCGCAGAACTGTTTTGCAGGCTCATAGCTTATAACATAGGCTTACGCCTATGGAGATTTTCTACAGAGCCTAACTAAGGAAAAGATTTAAAAACTCAAAAGTGTCAGTTAGGTATGGTGATTATATTATGAAAAAAGGAATAATTGTATTGGCAGTTATGGCTGTGCTCCTTTCAGGATGCATATCATTTGACGTGACAGAAGTCATATCAACAACAGGAGAGTCCTCAGTAACATTAATTTATGATATACGTGCATTAATGGAAATGATGGAAGAAGAGGAGAGTGAATCCACATTCTGCGAAGAATTTCTAGCAGACCCGAGGAGTTTCATGAATCCCACATGCCAGGATGATGATGGACTAATAACAATTATTGGAACGGTGCAGCACGACGCTGAATCATTCACCTCTTCTTCGGAGGGAGGAGTTACAGAATACACTTATTATCTTAGCAGAGGAATGAAGTTCTTGGACGAGCATGGAGAGGATGATGTTGAAGAAGGCTTCCAAGGAGACTTTGGACTTAAGGAGATGGGAGTTACCTTCGATTATACTGTAGAAATGCCTGGAGAACTGGTCAGCACAACACACGGAAACATAGAAGGGAACAGGGTGCACGTAAATATACTTGAAGTGGACTCGGATGAAGAAATAGTAATCGTTTCCAGACAAGAAGGTGCACCACCAGTCGAAGAGCAAATAATAGAAGAATCAGGACCAGAAGGCACAGGACTAGCAATGGACACTATACTAATTATCGTAGGAGTTATTGTACTCTTAGGGATAGTAGGATTGATTATTATGAAAAGGAAGAAATAAGTCATTCCCACAAACGGTATATGTAAAGAAATAGGGATATAATAATGAGGACGTTGCTCGTATTATTGGTCTTATCGGTATTGTTTGCAGGATGTGTATCTTTAGAAGTGCAGGAAATCATCTCAGATGAAGGACATAAGCAGGTGACAATAAGGTATGATATGAGACAGCTCTACTATATGATGCAGGGCATGTCAGATGAGAACTCCACGACAGACTTGTGCGAAGATTTAGATGAAGGAGTTCCAGGCATGAAAGACGTTTCATGCACACATGAAAACGGGTTGGCTATAGTAACTGGAACAATGGATATGGATGATGATGTTTTTCAAGCCCACAAGAACATGTTCTTTTCGACCTATAACTATAATCCCTCAGGAGGACTTTCTTACTTGGATGAAATGGCAGATCAGGATTTGGAAGAACCATTGCAAGGAAACCAGTATATGAATTTAATGGGAGCAAGTTTTACCTATAAAGTACAGATGCCTGGACAAGTTATAAGCACTACTCACGGAACTATAGAAAAGGATACTGTAACAATTGACTTGCTAAGCGTGGGTGCTTCAGAGCAAATAAAAATAGTCGCAAGGGAATACAACTATTATGGGATTATCATTTTGGGAACGATAAGTATTATCATTATGGTGATGATAATTACATTGTTCTTTATGAAGAAGAGACATTCATACAAGCAAGCATCTAAAGAGGACATATCAATAAGCGAAGAAAGCCTAAACATAGATGACGCAAAAGGTGTAGAAGATGAAAGAAATACATGACAACATATTCAGGGCATATGATATCAGAGGAGTAGTAGGCAAGGAAATTGACGAAAATGTTGCATACAATATAGGAAGAGCATTCGCAACGATGTGCAAGAGACAAGGCCTAAAGACTATAGCAGTAGGAAGAGACGCGAGGCATACAGGAGAAGAATATGCAAGAAGAGTATGCAAAGCAATAGTAGACACCGGACTAAAAGCAATAGATTGTGGAATGATAAGCACTCCAATATCATACTATGCAGTATTTGCAGGTTATGCTGATGCGAGCTGCATGATAACAGCATCCCATAATCCTCCCGAATTCAACGGCTTTAAGATGGTAATGGACAAGACGAAACTTAGCGCAGAACAGATACAGGATATCAAGAACATGATAATAGGAGAGGACTATGATAAAGGAGAAGGAACAATAACAACAAAGGATGTACAGTCGGAATATATTAGTAGTATTATAGGCGACATAAAAGCAGAGAGGAAACTAAGAATAGTAATAGACAGTGGTAATGGTACTGGAGGAATGGCACTACCAAAAATATTATTAGAAAAAGGTCACGAAATAATAGAATTATACTGCGATCCTGACGGGAGTTTCCCAAACCATCACCCCGACCCTACAGAAATAGAAAGCCTAGAGGATATTAGGCAAAAAGTAACGGAAGAAAAGGCTGACCTTGGAATAGCATTGGACGGGGATGCTGACAGGCTCGCAATAATAGACGAGAAAGGAAACGCTTACTGGGGCGATAGTGTAGTAGGAGTCTTTGCAAGAGACATACTAAAAGAGAATAAGGGAAAAATAGTATATGATGTTAAATGCTCATTAGCCCTAAAAGATGCCATAACAGGTAGTGGAGGAGTGCCAATAGAGTCAAGGACAGGACATACATTCATAAGCCTGAGAATAAAAGAGGAAGGCGCATTACTCGGGGGAGAGATGTCAGGACACATATACTTTAATGACCGCTATTACGGTTTTGACGATGCAATATACTCAGGAGCAAGAATGGCAGAATTATTGTCATTAACTGACAAGAAGGCATCAGAACACTTTATTAAAAGCCCTTACGTTACAAGTCCTGAAGTGAAAGTGCATGTCTCTGATAACAATAAGTTCAAGATAATGGACGATCTATTAAAACTCGCTAAGACAATATACCCTGAAGTAATAGATATTGACGGAATAAAGATTTATACTGAGCAGGGATGGTTCCTGATAAGAGCTTCAAACACACAGCCCGCACTAATATTCAGGGCTGAAGGAAAGAGCGAAGAAGAACTCGAAGCGCTCAAGAGCGAGGCTGAAAAGAGACTAAACAGCTTACTTTCAAAGCACGGCGAGAAGACGATAAAACTATGAAATATTTTTACTTTTTTATTTGCCATAATATTCTATAAAACCATTAACAATATTCCTTGCCTGCTCCCTAGTATAATTCTCGCTAACACTAGCGTCAAGATACATTACTTTAGTACTCCTGCTCTCAAAAACATCCCTTAAAAAATCAGACTCGTAGAAAGGCTTTAGCTTTAGCTGGAACTCCAGTTTTTCAAAAACAGAATTATCTTTCTTGTGCCTTAACTCCAACCTTTTCATCAGCTCTTCAGGGTTATTGATAGTCGGAATAATAAGGAGGTCAGGAGAATACTGCAATGCCAGCTTGTTACCCGAAAAATCTAGTATATCATCAATACTAACGCTTCCGTCATCCCCTTGCATAGTCTGGTATACAATGCTTGAAGCTACGCACCTCGACTGAACAATAGTCTTACCTGCTGTAAGTGCAGGGATATGAACACGTTTATATAGCACTTCCCTGTCAGCTGAGAACTGGCTTGCAGTAAAATATGCTGAGTACTCTCTTGCATTCTCAGCGGTAATCTCATCTCGTACTACACTGCCAATACCAACATAAGTAGGCTCAGACGATAATATTATGTCAAAAGAATCCAGAGGAACATGATTCATGTTATTATTGCCGAGAACAAAGTCGGGATGATCATTATTAATAACCCAGTAGTCATGCAAGTCAAGTATCCTCTTATTCTTGAAAAATTCTGCTATCTCATTTACTATGGCTCCTTTTCCAATACCATCGAGTCCGTCAACCACTATGAACATGATACACACCCAATACTATTCTTCGCCTCTAAGTCTCCTAATCTTACGGAGGAAGTCTTTGCCTTCACGACTCAAAACCCTTGTATCATCTTTCTTTCTTAAAGAAAAAGCCTTAGAACTAATAAGAAAATCTTCAGGCTCATCGGATAACAAGGCATTTGCCATAATCTCTTGTTCAGGAACACTAAGTCGCATAGCATCCATCATATAATTTCTTGCCGCATCTTGCCGCATCATATATATGAGGTATATGAGACTGCATTATCTCTTCTAGTGCAAGAGAATATTTTCTTACCTCGTATTGTGCGTGAGGATCACTTCTCAACTGGAAGAATCTTAATAGATTAAGCGCGTCTCCAGTCCTCCAACCTTTAGTATAAAAGCCTACACCCTTAATATCCCTGATGATATCTTCTGGTACTCCTTTGTCGTATAATGATTCTGTCATACTAACCTGCTTATCAAGAATATCTGATAATACTCGAATGGTATTATCCTTGTCTTCAGAGTTCATGTCCTTGCCCCTTCCCTGCCTGTTAATCCTGTCCTGGTATTTCATCTCAGACTCTAAAGGCATATAATAATTGTTTCCTAAAGGCCATGCTTCCATAAAACCGTTCATGTCAAGAGTCCTATGCCTGCCTATCTGCCGAGGATCAGTAAACAATGGAGCTCTAAACTCATAAGCCAGTTCTATCATTTCTAGAGGACTTGTATGCGCGTCCCTAACCAGGCTTTTGACAAGCTTAACATCATCAGACAATACTCTTGTACCCTTGCCATAACTTACTCTTGCAGCCTGGGCGGGAGAAGAATCATTACCCATATAATCTACTGCCTGTATAAGCCCATGATCCAATACTTCTATAGGTACAAATAGCTTTTCTTCCAGTCCTAAAGATGTCTCTCTAATCGTCTCTTTAGGAGCCCATCCCGGACTGCTTAGAGGAGAGTCCACTATATCCTTATCTCTGGGATAAGTAAGACTCAGTATAATATTATCATCGTTCATTAGGGTATCCCATGACATAGGCGCTACTTTTGATGCAATTTCTCCTAATGATTCAATATATTCTCTTTCTATACTGTTATTATGATACTTTTTTCTGCCCTCACTTACTATTCTTGCAATGCTGACAAGATCATTCTTCCAAAAGAACATAGTATCATTATTGGGTCCTAGAACAGTCCTTGCGAGCTCCCTAGCAAAATCCATGCTGATAAGATCTTGGTATGCGCTAAGAGACTCTTCTCTAATGCCTTTAATATCATCCAATAGTCTACTTGCTTCACTATTATCGTTAACATTCTCTATAATCTGTTCTATTATTGGAATTCCAGCAGTCTCGGGCATTACAGAATACCTTCCCGAATACTCGTTAACACTAGCAGCACTATCATAGACGAATGGAATTGCAGCTCTAATAGGACACATGAACTTAAGCTTCAACTGCACTGACTTAAACGGAGCAAGCATCCTGCTAGAATTTAAGTGTGCAATAAAATCATCAGTATCAGGATATTCTGGGAATATTGATGTGCCATGCCCTGCAGTAGCAACTCTTACAACAGTATCATCGCCACCCATATAATCTACTAGTTCTATATTGCCATGCCTGGTATTATATGGTGTGAAAAGTTCTTTTTCACCGCCTGGTGATACATACCTTTTTGTTATGCTAATGCCGTGAGGATTATTTGTGTATTCCATAAATATTATAGGTAGCATTACGATTATAAATAATTTCGTAATCAAAGATAGACTATAAGATATTATTTATGCATAATAACAGTCTAATAGTCTATATCAGAATATGCATTTGACAGTCACACTAGCAGAATCTTCATGATTTACTACTATCTTAGTGACGAACATTATATTCTTTATCTCATTAATCAGCTCATCATCCACTAAATCCTTATCCTTATTTGGAACATTCAATAATAGCTCTTTTACCTCATGTTTCATAGACTTCCTTGCTATAGACTTTTCCTTTCTAATAAGTCCTATAATATCAACCAATAAGTTTCCTTTATTAACAACAGTAACATTATCATCTATTTTTGTACTAATGTCAGGTATTATTTCTTTATGGACAGAATCTTCACTTCCAAAACTACTGTAATGATATGCTTCTTCTGTTACGTAAGGCATGATAGGAGCATACAGCCTAATAATAGAATGCACTGCAGAGTATAATGGGACATTAGTGGTATTATTATCGGAATACAGTCTGTGCTTTACGAACTCTATATAATTGTCAGCGAGTATATTCCAAAAGAAATGGTCTACGGCTCTTCTGGCTGTAGCGTAATCGTATTCCATAAATGATTTGTTATACAAACCTATAGTTTCTTTTAATTTTAAGAGCATCCAACCGTCAACAAAATTATTATACTCATAAGATGGATTACTGATATTATTGATATGAGGCAATGCAAACTTAACAACATTAAACAATTTATTAGCAGTCTTATAACCTAGCTGAATGTCTTTTTCCTGATAAGGAGAGTCATCACCAGGCTTTACAATGGATGCGGCATATCTTAAAGAATCAGCACTATACTTTTCTATAATACCTAAGGGATCAATAATATTGCCCTTGCTCTTGGACATCTTCTTGCCATGAGGATCCAATACCCATCCTGATATCATGACATTCTTCCAAGGCAACATATTATAATGGTGCAATCCCCTAATAACAGTGTTAAAAAGCCAGAATGTTATAATGTCATGCGCTTGAGGCCTTAAGTCCATAGGATATAATTCGTTTGCTTTCTTATCTCCCATTAGTCCTAGAGCGATGAAAGGAGTAAGGGATGAAGTTGCCCATGTATCCATTACATCAGTCTCTGGTACAACATTATCGTTTCCTTTAGGCTTGGCATGAATAGGGTCTACAGGAAGTTCGGATTCATCAGCAAATACAGGATTGTCATTACTATCATACCATACGGGGAATGGGACCCCGAAGAATCTTTGTCTGGAGATGCACCAGTCCCACTGCATTCCAAGCGCCCAGTTATCATAACGATTCCTCATATGACTAGGATGCCACACTAATTCTTTTCCTAGCTCTAACAATTGATCCCTGTAATCTAATGTTTTGACAAACCATTGCTTGCTATTGAGTATTTCTATTTCGGCTCCGCTCCTCTCACCCACATTCACTGTATGTTTTATTTTCTCCTGACCAACAAGCAGGTTTTCTTCTTTTAGTATTTCTATAATCTTCTTTCTAGCTTCTTTCACACTGAGTCCTTCAAGCTCATTGCTAATAGAAGTCATCTTACCATCTTTTGTTATTGCCTCTTTTAGATCCAATGAGTAAGCCTTGTACCATTCAATGTCAGTCTGGTCCCCAAAAGTACAGCACATAACCGCTCCAGTACCCTTATCCATTAATACTCTCTCGTCAGCATAAACTTTTACCTTATGATTATAATGAGGAACCGTTAGTTCTTTGCCTAATAATGAAGCATATCTTTTGTCGTTAGGATTAACAAAGACAGCAACGCATGCCGATAGCATCTCAGGCCTGGTAGTAGCAATAACAACATCATTACCATCATCCAACCTAAATATAATCTCGTTCATATAAGATTCTTGTTCCTGATCTACAAGCTCGGTTTGAGAAAGAGCTGTTTGCAGCATAGGGTCCCACATAACAGGAGCTTCTTTCCTGTAGACGAGTCCCTTATTGACTAAGTCTAAGAAGTGTTTTTGTGAAGTTCTTATGGAATGCTCGTCAATAGTAGAATAAAAAAGATTAAAGTCACAGCTCATGCCTATACGTTTCCAGTCATCTACAAATTCAGGTCGCAACTCTTCAATAGTCTTCCTGCAGAGTTCTATGAACTCATTTCTTTCCATCTTATTGCCACGAACTTTCTTTAGCTTCTCAACCAATCTTTCAGTAGCAACACCATTATCATCAGTACCGAAAGGAAAGAATACTGATTTTCCTTTCATCCTATGATACCTTGCAATAAAATCAAAATGAGTATAGCTGTAGCTGTGGCCTATATGCATCCTCCCACTTACTGTGGGTGGAGGAGTATCGATAGAATATACATCTTCGCTCTTAGCATCCCTGTCAAAAGCATAAGTGTTATTGTCTTCCCAATACTTCTTCCAATACAACTCTCTATCATTGGCGTTGTATTTGTCCGGAACAACAATGTTCTCTTTAGCCATAATACAATAGCGCGACACGATGCTTAAAAAAGATTTATGTTTTTGTAGCATGCTTGAGTGCGAAAAACAAGAGAAGACAAACAATACTTTATATGCACTTGATGATAGTGACAATTTCATAGATTTTAGTTCCTTAAAGTTTATAATTAGTGGATAAAAACTGAATACTCAGAGGCAAAGTAAATACTACACTCCAAAATTGTTCTAGAAGGTTGTTAAAAGTAATCGATACTATGGTAGATAGGGGTATGCTATTAGGTAACAACCATAGAAAAGCATTGTAGAAATGATTTACTGAAACGATTAAGAGAGCATAGCAGAGGAGGTAAAAGAACATGGGAATAGAAAAGAAATACTATACAATAATGGCATTGTTTGTCATTGCAGTAATGACAGTAACGAGTGTGAGTGCAGCGTTATTACAGCCATTTACTCAGGAGGAACTTGATGATAATTGGGTAGCAGACCGCCAGTATCCAAGTGGAGGAGTAGACTCGGTTAGCTTTGCGGGACGTGACAATGTTGCAAGAATAGGAGTAATAGCAGAAGAACAAGCATCCGATTCATTCAGGCATTTTGAAGGGATTAAGAAAGTAGAGGATTTTGGAACCCACGTGCAAGCAGACTTATACGTGCCAAGTGAATGGCAAGATGCAGACGTGGTAAACGTTGGATTCTGGGCTAGCGATGACCCAATAACGGCTTACCCACTTATTGTGTACCGTAATAGTGCTGCTGTTGATGCAGGATTCTATACTTGGGATGGAGTAGGAGGATATGATTACACAGGATTGCCTGTAAATTATGACGATTGGAATACACTAGCAATATCATTGGATACAGCTAATGGAATTGCCAACTATTTTATTAACGGGGATGCTGCCGGAAGTATCGCTGCAACAGGAGATAACATAGGACAAGTATTTCTAAACCACTACAATGATGGCGTAAGAGATTATTATGCGTACTGGCATATAGGTCTCGTTGAATTGCCCCCAGCTCGTGCAGCACCTGCTGTAGCCTCGGATCTGCTAAATGAAGCTGATATTAGCAATCGATATGGTCAGGGACGTAATGGCGGGAACCATATCTCTGATGTCGCACATGCCATGGGATCTGGAACAGATTTCAACGGTGTAGCCAAAGAAGATGTTATGGCATACGAGTGCGAGATTGTAAAGTTCTTACGAGGCAAAGACGTACCTGCAATGGTACTTGCTTCTAGCGAGTGCTATAATTTTGTTGAGCAGGTAGAAGTAGATTCTGCTGATATCGAAGGAGCTTCGAGCGAAGCTTCTCTGGCTGAAGGCGCAGAGTACCTATTCGTTGCTTCAGGAACGTGGCAGAATGCCAACCTACATACAGTGGATGCTGAATGCCGCCTACCAACAAGCGAGACAGAATGGGAGCTTTCCGCTCCGAGGAGCCTAAGACTACAGGTTGATGAGCAGTACGTTGAGTGGGGAACATCGTGTGCCCCTGACAATGTATATGAACTGAACTATATGGGTATGGGCGATACAGTGGCTTTCAGAATCGTTGATGGCATGCCTCCTGTACCTTCATGGTACAACGACAATGTAGGCAGTCTATTCGTGGACATCTACGAGAAGCTCTGGTAGTTGTATCAAATAAAACTCTTTTAACTCTTTTTTTATTCCTCTTTTGTCTTTTAAAGAGGTTTCAATCAGACGTTATCGATCTTAATGGCTGAAACAATTATTATTATTATCATTATTACAATCTTATTACAATCCATTAATATAAAGAAACATAATAGTTTAGGCTTCTTGACTTAGCAGTAGTAAGATTCTTGATTAATGTGTGGAATGCTTATAAAACAAAGTATCAAAGTATGCTATTGGTGGTATCATATGTTAATAAACAGGATAAAAGATTTGATAATAAGACCTGCAAGAACAGAAGAAATAAACTATCAAGGTGTAAAACAATTATTAGAATCATTAGAAGATGATATGAAAGTAAGGATAAAACATTATAGTAATCTAGACGCTAAAAGAGGAAAAACAATAATAGAAGGAGAGCCAGTATCAGGAAAAGAGTACCTTGAAGGAGTTGTTAGACAGGTAGGGAATAGGTATATTGATGCGCAGCACTCAGTATATGATAGGAAAGGAAAAGAATACCATAAGATAACCATAAAACAAGGACTGAAACTCAAAATGCCTGAAGGAGACCATAAGCACAGGCCTTTAGATATAATAATCATAGACTATCATTCCAAACAATAATAGAATGGTCAATAACCAGTAACAATAAAAAGTCTAATACAATACAATAATATAATGAAAGACCATATATGGACTGCGAAGTATGCGCCTTCAGATCTTAGCTCTGTCCAAGGACAGAACAAGAGCATAGCAGCGATGCTAAGATTCGTAGAGGACTTTCCCAAAAAAAAAGCAGCATTACTATCAGGAAGCACGGGAATAGGAAAGACAAGCTCAGTAGTAGCACTAGCCAAAGAAAAAGACCTAGAAATATATGAATTGAACGCGTCTGATTTCAGGACAGAATCAGAAATAAACGCTACAGTAAAAAATGCAGTAAAGCAAAGGAGCTTATTCGGAAAAGGAAAGATAATACTAATAGATGAGATAGACGGAATTTCAGGCACAAAGGACAGGGGAGGACTAACAGCAATAGCCAAACTAATAGAGAAAAGCGCATTCCCGATATTCCTAATAACATCAGACCCTTACGACAGGAAATATAGTGACCTAAGAAAAAAGACGCTGGCAATAGATTTTCCTACATTAAGATACACGAGCATAATACCAATACTAAGAAGAATAGCAGTATCAGAAAATATTAGCATAACAGAAGAAGCGCTAACAGACATATCACAAAGGTCAGGAGGAGACGCAAGAGCAGCAATACTGGATATGCAATCAATAGCAAAAGATAGCATAGAAAGAAAAGATATAGACTTATTATCGGATAGGGACAGGGACGAGAAGATACTAAATGCACTAATAAGAATATTCAAGACGACAGACGAAAAAACAGCATTAGGAGCATTCGACGCGTTAACAGAGGATATAGACCAGATAATATTATGGATAGACGAGAACCTCCCTCACGAGTACAAGAAGCCAGAGGACCTAGCAAGGGCGTACGAGAGAATAATAAGAGCGGACATACTAAGATCAAGAATAAGAAGGAGACAGCATTGGAGATTCCTAGCATACATATTTTATGAGCTAACAGCAGGAATAGCAATAAGCAAGGACGAAAAATACCAGGGCTTCGTAAGGTTAAGGCCTACAGAAAGAATACTCAATATTTGGAAGAGCAACATGAAAAGAGCTGCTATGAAAGGAATAGCAGAAACTATGAGAAAAGATACACATCAAAGTACAAGACAGCTAATGAAAAACACACTTCCATACATAAGATACGCTGCAAGCAAGAACAAAGAACTAGCAACAAAAATAATAGAAAGATACGAACTGCCTGATAATCAGGCTAGATGGATCAAAAGTTAGGAAACAAAGAATTTATAATAGTGGTAAGGAAGTAAAAAGTTTATGGCAATGCTCAATCGTAATAATATGATGGTTTTTGTTTTGGCATTTGTACTTTTGCTAGTGGTTTCTTCGTGCCTTCCTCCTCCGGAGAATGGATTTGAGCCTGAACCGGATCCTGATCCAGCACCTTCTACTGTTGAGGAGGGTACAGGTCTTAGGGGGAGTTATTTTGATTCGAGTACTGGAGAGCGTTTGCTTGTCCGTGATGATGCGACTATAGATTTTGATTGGCACTTGGGTTCTCCTTATCCTATTGTTCCAGAAGACTATTTCAGTGCTGTATGGAAAGGATATATTCGAGCGCCCGAGCCTGGAGACTATATATTTTCTGTAAGAATAGATGATGGTTTCAGACTCTTTATTGAAGGTGAACTCGTAGCTGAATCATGGAAGAACCAGGGAGGACCTCGAGGGGATGAGCCCCTTTATGATAGTACAAAAGTAACGCTGGGAGCTGAATTGATACCTATACGTTTAGAGTATTATGAGGCATATGCAACTGCAGTTATAAGGCTTAAATGGAGAGAGACTAGCAAAGAACAATCAGAAATGCAGGTAGTAGATACAGAATACCTCTATCCGGGAGAGCCAGCTGTAACCATGCCTCAAGGAGCACCAGCAAGACCGGATGAAGATCCTGACGATGAGCCTCCAACAATACAGCCCCCGCCAAGCTTTGACGGGACTTATGGACCCAGAGACGTTCCACGGAGCAGAGACCCAAGAGCGGATGATATTTTTGTATCTAGTACAGGTACCGGAGATTGTAGTCAGCAGAACCCATGCTCCCTAGTTCAAGGCGTAGCTCGAGGAGGACAGATATGGATGAGCCCTGGAGTCTACACTCATTCAGGCCAGTTGAGACTGGGATCCAATAATGTTCTAGAATCGATTGATCCAAATGATAAGGCAGTTATTGACTTTGAATACTCGCCAGAAAGCAGACTCGTAATTACGGACTCAAACGAACTAAGAAACATTGTAGTAAGACAATCATCACAAGTTGGTATTGTCATCTGGGGCAATCATAATCTGATTGAAGGAGTAATCTCAGAACACAACAGGGGTTCAGGAATACATTTATGGCCGATAGGAAGCGGATACTCTGACCTTAAAGAACCTGATGGGGCAAGCTACAATACTATAAGGGATACTATAGCAAGGTACAACGATGACTTATGTGCAGGAACGGGAGCAACCACATGTACCTTATCTCATGCGGATGGAATCTCAATATCAGCAGGTAGAGGAAACCTAATTGAGTACAGCGCGGCATACTCTAACACTGATGATGGCTTTGATTTTTGGAGGAGCTATATGGGCACTATCCGGTATTCTGTTGCATATGGCAATGGGTATAACTTACAGGGTAACCGTGCAGGGCACGGAATTGGATATAAAATGGGCTCTGGGGAAGGTCCAATACCCACTAATCATCTTATCTCATCAAACTGGGCTTACAACAATGCAGGCGCTCCATTCAGCAGAAACAGTGGACAAGAAGCTGTTTTTGAGAATAATGTATGCGGACACGAAAAAGAACCATGCGGGCCAAGCTGGTAGTAAATAATATTATACCGATTTTGCTGTCAGCTTCAAAAAACTCCATTATCTTTAAATATGCTTACTTGTTCACACAAATCTATGAGTCTCAAAGCGAGCATAGAAGAGATAGCAGTATACTGCAAGAAAAAAGGATTCGTATATAAAAATAGTGAGATATACGGTGGACTGGCAGGAATACACGATTATGGGCCTTTAGGAGTGGAGATGAAAAGGAACATACAAGACCACTGGTGGAATACTTTTGTAAGGAAAAGAGAGGACATAGTAGGAATAGACGGTGCTACCATAAGCAGTAGCAAGGTATGGGAGGCTTCAGGACACTTATCGAGCTTTACCGATCCTCTTATTATGGATGCCAAGACAAAAAAGTATTATAGGGCAGACCATCTTATAGAAGACGCATTATCAATACCTACCGATGGTAAGAGCAAGGAAGAGCTCCTAAAGATAATACAAGACAATAATCTTAAGAGCCCTGAAGGTAATGAATTAGGGGAAATTACGAGCTTTAACCTAATGTTTCCTATAAACTTAGGAGCAAAGGCAGAAAGCCAAACCCAAGCATACCTTAGGGGGGAGACGGCACAAAACATATTTATCAACTACAAGAACATCATAGACACTGGAAGAGTCAAAATTCCTTTTGGAATAGCACAGGTAGGAAGAAGCTATAGGAATGAGATAAGCCCAAGAGACTTTTTGTATAGGCAAAGAGAATTTGAAATAATGGAGATAGAATACTTCTATAATCCTAATGAGGATATTGATATTGATAAGGGCTTTTTGGACAAAGAAATACTATTATTGTCTGCAAAGGCGCAAGAGGAAGGAAAGAGTCATAGCAAGACAACATACAAGAATATGGTAGAGTCAGGATTATTATCCTTATTGCATGCTTACTGGCTGCACCAGTCATACCAGTGGTATGTGGCAATAGGAATAAGAGAAGAGAATATGAGGGTCAGAGAGCATGTAGTAAAGGAACTAAGCCATTATAGCAGTGCCACTTTCGACATAGACTACAATTTTCCTTTCGGATGGAAAGAAATATATGGTATAGCAGACAGGGGAAACTATGATCTTAAAGCACATCAGGAAAAAAGCAATAAGAGCATGGAAGTATATAATGAGGATACCAAAGAAAAAGTATTGTGCCATGTGATAGAACCATCATTCGGATTAGACAGAGCATTCATTACAATAATAACTGATGCCTATCATGATGACAAGGAAAGAGGCAATATAGTAATGTCATTATCACCAGAAATAAGCCCATATTATGCCACTGTAATGCCACTGCTCTCAAACAATGATGAATTAGTATCAATGGCGAGAAAAGTATATGATGATATGCTATCATTAGGAATAAGCACTTATTATGACAAGTCAGGAAGCATAGGAAGGAGGTATGCAAGACAGGATGAGATAGGAACGCCTTATTGCATAACAATAGATCATGACAGTCTACAAGACAACAGCGTAACTGTACGAGATAGAGACAGTAAAGAACAAAAAAGAGTTAAAATAAATGAATTGGAGTATGAGATAGGATGGAAGAAAAAAAGAAGATAAGCGACATTAGGATGGGAGACAGAAACGTAGACTTTGAAGCGGAAGTAGCTGAACTAGGAGAAGTAAGGACATTCAACAAGTTCGGCAAAGACGGCAAAGTCCAGGAAGCAAAGATAAAAGATGATAGTGGACAGACAACATTAGTATTATGGAACGAGCAGGCAGAATCACTATCAGTAGGAGACAAGATAACTGTCAAAGGAGCTTATACCAAAGAGTTCAGGGGAGAACTACAAGTCCATATAGCAAGGCAGGGATCACTAGAAAAACAATAAAACTATTTATAAACACCAAAACCTTTAAAACCACTCCTTAAAGCTTAATAATTGCGGGGCCTTAGCTCAGTGGGAGAGCGCTACGCTGAAGACGTAGAAGTCCAGGGTTCAAATCCCTGAGGCCCCATTCATCATGGAAGACCAAAATTCTAACAATAGGAATATAAAAACGTTTGAGAACGAGGCTGTCAAAGAGACAGACAAGTCAATAATAGTATTTGGAGCCCATTCTGACGACCAAGTATTTGGGGCAGGAGGCACCATAGCAAAATACCACCAATTAGGATACACTGTAATCGCAATAATAATGACTCACGGAGAAAAAAGCCATCCGTGGCTACGAAAAGAGCCTCTTGCAAAAATCAGAATGTCAGAAAGCCATAAGGCAGCAAAAATATTAGGGATAAAGAAAACTATATTCTATGATTTCGATGAAGACAGGATACTAGTATCATACCAGGAAGATGCGAGTTTGCAAGAAGAGCTTGAAAAGACGATAGCATACTATAGGCCATTAAAGATATTCGTGCACAGTGATGAGGACAGCCATCCAAGTCACAGGCAAGTAAACCAGGTTGCAAGAGAAGCTTACAATAATGCAAGAGAGAAAGACAGGGAGTGGAAGAGCGAAATATACACTTATGACATATGGACTATAGCACATTTTAAGAGAAGGGCAAGGACATGGGTATACATTGATGTAACTAAGCACCATGAAAAAAAGATAAAAGCCCTAAAAGTATTTAAAAGCCAGAAGATAGCATTATACACATTATGGCTGAGCGTATATGCCAAGGCATTTGTATACGGCCTAATGTCAAGATACAAGTATGCTGAAAGATTCTCTAAAGAAAACTGGGACAATTAGTATAACATTCCAGAATATAATAATCCTCAGACTCTATACAAAATATCCTAAAAAAGTGCGCTATGCGCCACCCCGTAGACTACCAATAGCCCATCAGCGTCAAGCGTGAACGTTCGTTCCCGCTCGTGCTGACGGCTGTCGCACACTTTTTTCTACAAATCCTAATCCTCAGTAACCTATATAAGGATAACTATAATACAATGAGTTATGATAAAAAAAGGTTATGCTGAAAAGAAGCCTAAAGAACAAAAGCTGATAAGACTTCTTATAGCAACAGACAATTTTTCTCCTAGAACCGATGGCATTAGCAAGGTACTATCCGAGATAATACCATTAATATCAGAGGAATACGAGATTACGGTATTATGCCCTGATTTTGGTGATACAGGAAGTCTGCCTGCAAGAATAATCAAGTTTCCCCTGGGAAAGAGGAGGATAGGAGAATACAGAATACCCGCTATCGACAAGAATACAATAAGAGAAGAAGTAAGAAAAACAGACATAATATTCTCGCATGGTATTGGCCCTATAGGATACAATACAGTAATAGAAGGGAGGAGACATAATAAGCCTATAGCATCATACCTTCATAGCAGGGAATGGGAATTATTCTCAAGATATATAGGTTCAGGCAAGATAGTAAGAGCCATAGTAGAAAGGCTCACACTAATAAGGATGAGAATGACATACAATAAGTCATCAATAATAATTACTAGCTCAAAAAATGATGCATTATTATTGCAAAGATATGGCATTAGAACACCAACACAGGTAATACCATTAGGAGTTAACCCTTACCATTACAAGCCACAACACAACAAAGTGATAGCAAAACAGTCAATAGGACTAAACAGCCAGTCATTCGTAGTAGGATATACAGGCAGAATAAGCCACGAAAAGGACCTGATGACACTAGCAAGAGCATTCTTGTGGCTAAAAAAGAATCATCCTAGCTCATTATTGCTAATAGTGGGGAGCGGGAATCCAAAGATAGAAGCACAACTAAAAGAAAAGCAGTCGGTATTGCACATACCCGAAACACCTATAGTATTGCCATACCTGCATGCAATGGACGTATTCGTAATGCCATCCCTTACAGAAACAAGCAGCATATCAACGCTCGAAGCAATGAGCACAGCGATACCTGTAGTAACAACAAAGATAGGGCTCATGAGAGAATATGTAAAAGACAATGAGAACGGATACACGTTTCCTCGAGGGGACTGGATGAGATGTGGACGTATACTAAGGAAGATTGCAGGAGATGTCATGACAAGAAAGAGGCTTGGAGAAAATGCGAGAAAGACAGTACTAAACAATTATGTAATAGAAAACAGTGCTAAAAAAATAAGCAATACACTAAAATCAATACTCCAATAATTCATAGTTTTAGACTGACAACATTGCTCATACCGTCCTGGTCCATAGAAACACCGTACAACACATCCGCTTTTGATATTACTACATCATTATGGGATATCACTATATACTGGGCTCTCTTGCAATACGCTCTTATCATCTCCCCGAACTTGTCACTGTTCTTCTTGTCAAGAGCAGCATCAACCTCGTCAAGAACATAGAATGGTGCTGGCTCATGCTCCTGGATAGCAAATATGAATGCAAGCGCAGTCATAGTCTTCTCCCCCCCAGAGAGTCCTCTAATATCCATATACTTACTTCCCTGAATATTAACCTTGATATAAAGGCCTCCTGCAAAAGGATCATCACTATTTTCAAGTTGGAGGTAAGCCGAGCCCTTAGCCGACAATTGTGAGAAGAAGTTCTTGAAATGTTGATTTACGACTTCAAAAGTCTGCATAAACAGCTCTTTCTTCTTCTCCTCTATCTCATCAATAAGCTTCATTACAGATTCCATCTCCTTTTCCAGACTTGCTCTCTTAGACAACAATTCCTTATACTGTGATTCTACCTGTTCATACATGTCAAGGGCCTTAAGGTTCACGTTACCAAGATCCTCTATAAGCCTCTCAAAAGCCCTTATCTTAGATTGTATTTCAGGAGTGGAAACTTCATCCTCTGAAAGTATCCTCGCATTATTAAAGCTTTCAAGCTCCTCTCCTAATGATGCGATTTGAGCATTGACCTCGGCGAGTCTTAATGACAGATTATTGAGTTTCATCTCCTCTTCACGAATCTTAATGTCCGTATTGTCCCTGTCGTTCTCCTTCTTCCTCATCTCATCCTGAATATCATTCCTCTGCTTAAATAGCTCCTTAAACTCCTCATAAAAAGCTGAAGCTGCCTGTTCTTTCTTCTGAAGCAAAGAAGTGTCCTTGGAAATCTTAACATTAATCTTTTCAAGCTCCTTTACAAAATCTGTTTCTTCAGATGTTATTTGCTTGATAATCTTGGCTATCTTGTCTTTTTCCACATTATACAATTCCGTGCTTCTCGTCCTGGACTCTTTAACCTGGGCGTCTATACTAATAATGCGCTCTCTCAAGTCCCTGTGCTTCTGCTCAAAAGCAGACAGCTCAGCCAGTATTCTAGGATTCCTTGATTCGCTAAGAGTAGACCTGATCTTTTGCCTCTCTACCTTTAAGTCGGTAATCCTCCTTGTAAGAGCATAAGATTCCTGAGATAGTTTTTTTAGGCTTTCATTAACGTCCTTAAGAGATTTATTGAGTTCTTTCTCTTTCACATTATCTATATCAAGATCTGACGAGGCAAGATGCAATGTCTTCTCGCCCTTAATAATGTCGCCTTCAAGCTCTGACTTATAGACTTTTCTTGCGTTAAGCATCTCTTCATGCTCAGCCCTCTTCTTATCCGTACTCATAATCATATCGCTAATACTCTTAATTTGTTCTTCTAAATCACCTATTTTCTCAGAAAGATTGGCTATAGAGACTCTTGACTCTCTCTTACCCCTAAACCCGCCTGTCATTGATCCTGACATGTCAGCAATATCACCATCCAGAGTAACAAACCTTGCACTCCCGATGCCAAGCTTTTTTGCAATGTCAAGATCCCTTACTATTAGAGTATCAGAAAAAACGTACTTCATAATATTATTGTATTTAGCATCATATTTTGCTATCTCCCTAACAAGACCTATCACGCCGTCCTTGCCCTTATGCTTAACAGCTTGAGTCTTAGTATCAGGAGGCTTGATCTTGTTGAGAGGAAGAAATGTAGCAGTACCAACCTTCTTCAGTCTCAATAATTCTATGCATTTTTTTGCAGTATCCTCATTTTCTACTACTATAGCATTCATTCTGCCGCCGCCACAAACCTCTACTGCTAGACTGTTCTGTCTAGATACATTAATGAGGTCTGCTACAGGAGCATGAATGCCCTTAATCCTCTTCTTCTCATTAAGGATGGTGTCTACCGCTTTAGAAGAACTGCTCTTCATCCTCGCTGCAGAAAGCTGCGCTTCAAGCTTGGACTTTTCATCATTAAACTCTACAAGCCTTCTTCTTAGCTGGCTGCTCTCCTGAGCAATCCTCGCATCTTCTACCAAGAGCTTTTCTATCTCCTTTACAGTCTTCTTGAACTCTTCTTTCATCTGCCTGATCTTTAATATTTCCTTCTTATGCTCTTTTTCTATCTCTCCAACCTTTTCCTGCTGCCTCCTAATATTATCAATCTGGAATTCCAGCCTGTCCTTATCCCTCAACAATGCCTGTTCCTTTTCCTTGATTACTATAATCTCGGATTGTATCTTTTCGGACTCTTTCTCAATATTTTCAAGCTTCTCTTCCTCTTCAGCATCGTCCTTTAGCTTGTGCTTCTTCTTGAAATCCGTAATCATCCTTTCTATTTGGGACGACTCTGCAATCTTGGCAGTTCTTTCATCTGATAACTTGTCTATGCTGTTTTTTACTTCTGAGACCTTGCTGTCTATAGTCTTAGCTTCCTCATCCAACTGTTTTTTTCTGACATTAATACGTGATATCTCCTGTTCCAACACTGTTCTTCTGGACTCGTCTCTAGCCAATTCTACTTTGAGATTTTCAACCTCTCTTTGCAATGATACTTGTTCCTTTTCCCCTTTCTCCTCTATTTCCCTAGTAATCTCGTCAATCCTACCTCTGAGTTGCAGTATGATATTCTTATAGGAAGATAGCTGTTCATTATGCTTTGATATCCTATCCTCTATTCCTTTTTTGCGTTCGTCAAGAGAAGATTTCTCTTTCATAATGCCCTCATGCTTCCTCGTAAGAAGAGTAGCACGATAAGAATGAATGTTCTCTTCCAATTGCCTATATTTTAATGCCTGGTCCCTATCCCTTTTCAATTCCCTAAGATGAGTCTCTCTCTCAGTAATGAGTATCTGGGCTTCTTTTAGCTTTTCTTCTACCTTGCGAAGCTCATTTAATGTCTTTTGCTTCTTATCCTCATAAATGTCAATGCCTGCTATTTCCTCAACCAATAATCGCCTATCATTCCCAGATTGTTCCACAAAACTTACGATGTCACCTTGCAATATAATATTGTACCCGTCAGGATTGATTCTTGCAGCGCCAAGCATGTCAACTACCTGTTGCCTGGTATGCTTCTTGTCGTTAATCCTATATTGGCTGGTGCCGTCTTTAGACAGAGTCCTAGTAATCTTAAGCTCATTGCTGTCCACAGGAAAAATCTTTGTCTTATTGTCAAAGAAAATGCTGACCTCAGCCTTGTTTGAAGGCTGCTTCCTCTTACCTCCGTTATATATTAGATTAGCAGTCTTCTCAGCCCTAAGACCTTTAGCCCCAGATTTTCCGAGTACAAAGCATATGGCATCAAGAACATTGCTCTTCCCACTCCCGTTAGGGCCAAGAATGGTATTGAAGCCATCAGAGAATTCCATCTCAGTCTTCTTAGCAAAGCTCTTGAACCCTTGAGCCACTAATCTTGTAATCCTAGCATTGCTGTTCATCATCATACCGCATCACATACGATTTTTAAAATATTCCATTCTCTGATAGTAATAATGCCTTGAAAATAGGCTCTGTCCGGAAAGGTATATATATGTATACTGGTTAGAATCTTTTTATGGTACAAAAAGTAATTTCTAACCAGTATGAAACGGATTTACATCATCAGATATTTAAAGTTTGTCATAGGCTTGAGCTTAGTTTGCATGATAATCGTTATGGCCCTAAAATCTATACGAATTATCAGCGTGTAGCGCTGATTGTGCTTTTTACTCGTAGTAGAAAAGCACTAAGAGATTTTTGCTCTGAGATCAGGGAGAGTAAATGGCCTTCCTGGCTTGGTTTGAGAGAACTTCCTCCTAAAAGTACGTTGCATGACTGGCTTAAAAAGTATAATCTCTCTTTTGTTAGAAGAATACTAAAAAAGCTCACTCGGAAAAATAAGCCTAAAATAATGGCTGTAGACGCTACAGGAATTGATAGTTCTAAGAAGAGCAGGCATTATGAAAAACGTCTAAAACAGTGTGGTTTTAGACAAGCTTACGAGCCCTACGCTAAAGCAGATATTCTCGTCGATACAGAAACCAAGCTCGTATATGATTTTGTTCTTCGAACAAAACCGCGCCATGATTCTATTGGCGCTAAAACAATGTTTAAACGTCTAGAACACGAACCTGATATAATATTAGGAGATAAAGGCTATGATTCT
>JBLKOQ010000020.1:0-20869 GCA_047602885.1 Candidatus Woesearchaeota archaeon
GAAATCACATACAGAACTACTATTTAAACGTGTCGATTAATAAACACTGTCTGCCCACATAAGTTTTATAAAAAACAATAACAATTTACATATGAGGACTAAAATGGATTCGAACATACTTGGAGGATTAATAAAGCGCATATACCCTGACTTTAACTTGAATTCATTTGAGAATAGGTTAAAACTACAAAAGATAATCTTCCTCATGAGATCTCATGACCTTGACTTAGGATATAATTATAACCTGTACATGAGAGGACCTTATTCTGTTTCATTAACAAGGGATGCATTCTTAATTGAGGATTGGAACATAATTGAAGAAACAATCTTTACAGACCAGGATACAGAAGAAAGATTTACAACATTCATAAACAAGATAACACCATACAAGAACAATACGAAATGGCTTGAAATAGCAAGTACACTACTATTAATAAAAAGTCTGAAAGACCCTAATGATAAACAACTAATAAAAGAATGCAACGAGATAAAAAAGGATTATACCATAAAAGACATAGAATTAGTACTAAATGAAATGAAAAAGGAAGGATTCATATGACCACAAAAAAAATAATAGAGAAAGAATTGCTAAGCAAAGATTCTGAAGAAGATATAGTTGAAATAGCATCAAAACTTAGAAGAAACGAATTAAAGTATGAAAGCGAGATGGGAATACTAGTCACACTTAACGATGCAAGAAATCAAAAACTATCTTTGTTCCTAACATCCCCCGTAAAAACTAAACCAATCAGCGCAAGCTTCACAAAGAAGAGGTGAACGCAATAACAGTTAAACCTCAAGGATTCGAGCATAAAAGCGTCATTTACTTCAAGTGTGACTTTAGGGGAAGAAATACAGAGTATGATGGCTACAAAAATGGAAAAGGTGGTCTTGAAAGGCCTTTTCTCATAATATCAGGAACTACATACAATGCAGAAAACAATAATGATGGAATATACGCGCTTCCTATAACCAGCGCGGGAGAAGGACATACTTTTTCCCACCAAATTGCATCCGACGATTTAGATTATCCTGAAAAAGGAAGGTCACTTATAGGTTCAGTAATCCTATGTGACAAGATTTGTAGAGTCGGACACCAAGATAAATGGAGTGAGCAAACATACGGAATAAAGGTAAGATATAATTCAATGAATACTATAAAGAACAAAATGAACGAATTCATAAAGAATACTTTCTAATTATGAAAAGAAAGTCATCTAAATCAACAACCTCTCCCTAAAGGGCGCGGTATGTTGGAGTTAATGGTTATGCTACTATAAGCCTAAAAACAGGTGTATGTACTGACCATTGACAACCAATTACCATACTCTTACTAAAAAATCAAGTCTTGACTTCGCAGCAGATCATCCAGTGACTTTCCTTCCCAGTTTGTTGTGATTGCAAATCCTTCACGTAATTTTTTATGAACTACCAAGTCTCTAATCCTATGAGGATACAATTCTGCAAATCCATCCAAACCCAACTCCGAAAGAGATTCTTCAGCTAAATCACCTACGCCTAGAATCCTTACAATCGTTTTAGGAAAGTCATGAGTCTTCCTATAGACTAACTCACCAACGATATTTCCCCTAGAAAAAGATCCTCTTATAGATACTTTATCTTCAGTAATTTCAGCCCCGAACCTTTCTTGTGCTCTATCTAAAGAGTGAACCCTATTAGCCTGAATTATTTTATGATCAACTTCTTCTAGATGCTTTAACATCGCATCTGAATAAACAATACTTTCATTAAAATCAACATATGATACCCGCCTAAAATCTCTAAAACCTACAGGCACTAGCATATGCGCTCTTGCAAATCGAAAATATGTTTTATCTGCATCAATGTCCGGATAATTTTCAGGAGGTTTTTCGAAAGGCCCATGAAGAAAAGCCCCTCTATACTGATTAAATGACCTTCCGTGAAAATCCAAAGGATAGACCTTTTCATAATAGTTCTCTCTAACAAAATGAACCAGTTCTTTCTCCTCAACTTCACCGTCAGCTACAAAAAAACTTTTGCCACTACGACTATGCTTTAAATCTGTTCCTAGAAATTCCAATACTCTTTGATATGCCATAATAAAAGGTACCTATATGACTTTATTAGTTTTAGTAAATGAAGCTAAAATATTCACTACCATAACAAAATGAACCTCTCCACCCAAAATAGCATGGTATTCTGGAGTTAATGGTTATGCTGCTATCGGCCTAAAGACAAACTTCCTGAATTCTTCATATGTCTTTCTATGCTCTTCAGGAGACTCTGTTTTTATTCCCTTGCTCATAAGATATGCTTTTGCAGTATAGAATATGGAATAATAACCGTGGGATATCACAGCACTATAAAAAGTAAAATTATGGCTCAATCCAAAAAGGTCTTCTTTTAATCTGTTATCATAACTTATCCTAAAAACTATTTTGGCCAACTCTAATTCGTTCTCTGCTCTTTCAAGATAAAGGATTATAGCCATTTCTAATAGCATTTAGTATGAGGCTATAAAATATTGACGGGTTTATTATCGGAAGATTGTTGCTTACTACTTCTTTACCAAGATTTTCATAATCAGCTTTTAACATTTCATTAAATTCTTTAGAACTTATAATATGACAATCAATTTCAATCAAAGACCTATTTGAGACAGAATTCAATAATATCTCAATCCTTTTTTTCTTATTTTCCTTTGGAAGAAATATTGCTATATCAATATCTGATTTGTTTGAATAATTATTATTGGCATATGAGCCGAATACAACAAGCGAATAGAATAATTCCTCCTTTTCAACGGCCTCTTTCACTAGCAGTATGCTCTTAATAGCTGGTTTGGGAAGAACACTAATACAATACATGCCCAAATAATTATATATTATGGGATTGTCATGATTTAACCGATATAGCTTAGAGTTACCAATGCTTCTTTGTATAATCAACTCTTCTCTAATGAATTTACCAATAGCATTTTGTACTAATGAATTGGAATTTTCCCCAGACTGTTCCTTGAACTCCTTAAAGGTAACTTCACTAAAAGCTTTCTTAGAATACAATCCGAAAATATTGAGTTGTTTTATAGTTAACATACTCATTACCTAAAAGTAGGTTTGATTATACCTATAAATAGGTTTCTATAAAACTAATACTCCAAAAACAAGAGCAATTACTCCAAAAAAATATCTAAACCTCAAGAACACTGCTCATTAACTTTTCCTTGCTCACATAACGATCATAATAGAACAATGCTAGAGTAACTATTATCAGGGCTATGAATCCTGATATTCCAGTAATTCCCACGATGAGCTCGTTGCCTCCAACTACCATCATAATGCTAAGACCCCCTATCGCATTAAGAGTACCGTGAAGAACAGAAGCTGCAATAACAGACTTAGCCTTAACCATGATATACAGGAACATGGGGCTTAGTAGAATGCACCATAATATCATCATCAAAACCCCAACCAAAGGATAACTCGGATAATTATGTCCCATTAGTATCATGGGAGCATGCCACAACCCCCACACGAATCCAATGATTAGGGACGCCTTAACAAAACTCATACCCATAAACTGCCTGACAAGAAAACCCCTCCAACCAATCTCCTCACCAAAACCAGCAATAGCATTAACCGTTATTCCTGCAATAAGCCCTTGGAACAATACTATCCATATAGGATTAATAGGAAGAGCGTCAATAGCAGCCCTCATCTCATCCAATTCTTCAGCACTCATGATAGAACCAAATCTTTCAAACATGCCCTCCATTCCGGGACTGTATGATACGCCAGGAAAAAGCAGACTAATAACAAGAGTCAATAGAACTAACACTACAGGAATAAGCCATGCTACAATAAACCATTTGTTCATATTGAAACTTATAAATAGCCTATCTCTAATACTCTCCTTATATATCATCTTCTCTACAATCAATACTGATATTAGGGGAGTGAACATGAAAAAGATTGCAAAAACAAATCCTATAGGACTGCCAAGAACCCCACCCGCAAAATAGAAGATTATAGAACTTATGATACTAAGCAAGAACACTATTATCAGGAACGCATTAGTTTTTTTGTCAAACATGATAATCATAAGTTAATGCAGTATATAACCATTGGCATTATCTTAAGGGATTGCTCATCCTCCCCATAAAAAGTATGTTGCCTGTCTCTTTCTGCTGTATTATGAACATGAAAGGACGGTCAGCCCTAAATTCAGGTATTGTTGGTCCCACTGAAACCCTCATAACACTAATGACAGTCGCTGCTGCAGCCTCTGTTCCTTCCTCATCAACTTCTACAAACGCTTTATGCAAAGCACTGCCTACATACAAGCCCCCAGAAGCATACATACCTGTAAAATCCGCTCCATCCCTAAAAGCAAGAGGCATCCCCATAGATTCAAGAAAATCATTAAGCGTATAGTCTGTTTCAAACTTGAACCTTGGAAAAAATACCATAACCCTCTGCTTCCTAAAACTATCTTTCCATTCAATAAGTCGCTCATAACTGAATTCTTGCTCTACTTCGTCAAAATATCCTTCTCTTGGAAGAATTATTATCATCGATATATCATCACCCTCATAAGGCAACTCAATAACCTGCACAATGTCATCCTCAGTATAATTAAACCTTGCCTTCTCCCCCGTAAGCCTCATCATAGGAACCTGAACAGTTTCACCCGTAAGAGTCGAAAAATCCTCATCCCGAGTATCCTTCTTATCAAACTGGATAACCCACTTCCCCTTAAAATAGACGGCATTAGTAATGATAAGCCTGGTAAGCGGGTTAATATCGCCTGAAGGCATGATATTATTTATCCTGTTATTGGTCTGGTCTGATATAAAAGAATTAATAGTGTTTCTCGAGCCTTCCGGATCGCCTACAAAATCAAGATTGACCGCTCTTCCACCATAATACATCTCTACATTGTTAACATAATCAGGCAATAACCCAAAATCATCTTTCACCCATAACGCATTACCCGTACGAAGCTCATACTTCAATCCTCTCCTATTCATGCTATTATATATTCCGGCAAAATTAGGTCTTAAAACATCATAATCAGGATAATAGAATACCTCCCTAATCTCTGATTGGGTAGTGCCCCTGGCGCCCTCATTCACAATAGCAAAAGCGGCGGATATACTATAAGGAGAATAGAAAAGATTGTCATTTTTTCCAGATCTTACCTCATGATAAAAATCAAATCCGAAATGATTATTCGCATCAGCAACCAACTGCATTCCTTCCATAGTAGACCCTGTATCGTCAGCCAAAGGAGGACGAGCAGGATCATAAGGGTACAATAACACTGCAGCAGTAACCCCTAAAGCAAGTACGAAAATGACTATAAATCCTATAATAATCCTTTTTTCCATAGGAAATCTATATCACATCAGAATATAAGCTTTTTCATGATAAAAAATATATAAACAAATAAAGCTTTTAGACGAAGCACAAAAAAAAGATATAATATTCCTATCAATAATAGTGATTCTTGCAATAACAGCAATAGCATTATACGCTAGCGGAAATCCTTGCGGCAGCCGGTGCAGTCATTACAGCCTGCTGAATCCTTTCGGGCACCCAGGAGATTGGGGACATTAGATTATGCCCTGATGTATGCTCATACAATCCCCACAGATAATTCTACATTGTAGCCGACCTTCTGATACTGACAATAATCATATACTTGGGTTATTATTTCGTAAAAAGAAAAAAGACCAATAAAAATAATGGAGAAAAATAGGCAGATAATCATCACAAAGTCTTCAAAGCTCTTTTAGTTCTTTAATCATTTTCTTAGAAAGCATAATAGCCTGTTTGGCCGTAGCATAATCCATCCTTGTCCCGTAATATGTTAGGCTATTCCGTTTATACCTCAGATCATCATAAATATTGAATAAATCATCCCTATTCATAACATCCCTCAAATAGAAGCCTAGACAAACATGATTCAATACATTAAATCCCAGCAAGAATAGCCTTGCCTGAATAATCTCAACTATGGAAGCATAATAGTCTTCAAAGACAAAATTGCAGTTCCTCTCATTAACCTCATTTATCAGGCTAATACGCTCATCAGCAGTTTCTATTAAGGATCTTGCCCTTCCACAATCAGGGCTTATTATCCTGGCAGTATTATTATACAAACAATCTTCCCAATCTGCTTCTTTCACTTGAATACCACAATACCATTGTTCAATGTTATTCCATTGATGATATTGTTAGATAGGTTAACATTCTTTATTTCCCTAATGCTCTTATGCCTGAAAATTTGTATGTTTCTTTGAAGCTTTTTCGAAAATCTTTCGAGTAACAATTCTTTTTTTGAAACAGTTTCAATGTATAAGTCTATATCACTATTCTCAGTATCCTCTCCTTTAGAATAAGAGCCGAACAGTATGATTATGGGATTGCTAAGCTCACTTCTAAGAAAATCAATCAGCCCAGACTCATAAACTGACTTAATGTTATACAATCTTTTCTCAAGAATAAAAATGCTGTTAGCCCTGTCTCCAGTATAGAACACCGTGTTGCCAATCCTTACTGTTGTAAGTATTCCTTCAATATCAAGCTCTTTGCAATACCTAATCACTGAAGGCAAAGGAACTTTTAAGGTTCTCTCAATCTCCCTAACCCTTAGCTTAGAGGTGGGATTCACAAAATAATGCTCCCTAATCGTCTGCTTGATACTCTTAAATCTCATTTGATATAAAAAAGTGTCATTTGATATTTAAAATTATCGATTTAGAGAAACTAATCTAACCGTGCCTTAAAGAATAGTTTGCGGTAAACTATCAGCAGTATCAATGCCAGAATCCATGAACCTATAGTAATAGGAGCATAATAGCTAATAGTTCCTAGCCCAGTCTCAATATCTGCAAGTCCAGGATAGTAAGCGAATGCTGCGTTAATCCCTCCATGGAGTATTATTGCAAGTAGAGTGCTGTTATTGCTCTTAATATACAGCCATGTGAATATTATAGATAGAGCCATACCATTAATAGTATACCATCCTATAGGCAAGCCATACTGTGATGACATTTCTACAAAGAACAATGGAAGATGCCAGAAAACCCAGAACAGCCCAATAATAATGCTGGCAACAAAAGGATTGTAAAACCGGACGGATGGAGCCTGGATACGGATGATATTGTAGGCGCCATAAAAACAATGGAGTATTATATGATTAACCATATAAAGAATAAAAGACTATAATAATCATTTGTCATACCGATGACTTGCATTAAAGAACAGTATTGCTTCCATAATATGGACAGCCATCATAACGAATGGAACAATAAGTCCGAATAATATCGTAATAATAAACCCTCCTGAAACAATGTACAATATTCCCAATCCTGTAGCAAGACCTCCAAAAACTGTTTTTAGCTTGAGTATTCCAATCCCCAGCAATATATAAGCAACAGCCATGAATAGTCCGGCTAACAAACTAATAATTAATATGTTAAAATTGAAAGGATAATGGCTCATATTATTAATGCTGTTGCTAACATAAATATAGTATGCCGATCTCATAATAATCGACGCTATAGTAATGTATGCAACAACCATAAGAAAGCTCATATTGTTAATCTTAGCAATCCTGACATAACCCAAGCATATGAATATAGTAGCAATCATAGCGGCTGCGAGACCTCCATTGTACATTAATATGTTAGTCTGTGTTGGATTAAAAGTGCTCATCATTCCCATAAACATGTTGTATATCAGAATCACAGGAGTAAGTATAGCCATCCATGCAGGTATCTTAAGGTTCATGAACACTATTATTTCATCACGCATTTATAAGCGTATCTAATGTATAATATTATTAGAGTCTATATTCACTGATAATAATGCATGTTATTATGCTATAAGTCACACTCATACCTTAGCGGACCTTCAAACTCCCCCGCATTATATCTCTGGCAGTAATCCTCTTTTATGCCACGGAACCTGACCTCAAACTCGTACTCCATCCTTGATTGTGCAAGACTATCAGCATAATTTATACAGCCTCCTAAAGAAGCGTCAACAACTCTTCTTAATCTACCGGATAAGTCCCTACTATTATCATAGAATAGTCCTAAAGCCCTTTCCAGGCTACAGTCTATTACATCCTTTTCGAACCTTAAAACAACGTTATGAGGCTCCTTTCAGCCCTATAATAACTCCAGTTAATAGGGTACCCTAATAATCCCGTAACTGAAAGCATCGAAAGCAACAATCCCGTCCTAATCCATCTATCCATAATACCAGTATGCAAGGGTTGTTTATATTCTTTAACATAAATAAGATATTTATAACGTATAATAAAACAAATAATTGCTTTATAACCCACTGGACAACCCTGGAATATGTTTTAAAGCCTGGCTCATACCATTGTCTTATGGAAGCAGACTATAGTATTGGCTTTCAGCCTAGAGAATATCAGTCATCTATAGCCAAAGTAGCAGTAGCACACAACACTCTAATAGTACTTCCTACGGGCCTAGGAAAAACAAACATATTCATAATGACCGCTATAGAAAGGCTAAAACAGCATCCTAAAGGAAAAATATTATTATTGGGACCTACAAGGCCTTTAATAGAACAATATTATAACGTGTTCTCTAATCTTACCAAGATAGAAAAGGAAGAGATGTGCATACTCACAGGAAGAGTCAGTCCTGCTAAAAGAAAAGATCTCTACGATAAATGCAGGCTGGTATTCTCAACGCCCCAAGGACTTGAAAATGATCTTATTACTAGAAAGATAAGCCTAAAAGAAGTAGTATTATTGGGCATAGACGAGGCTCATAGGACTGTAGGAGAATATAGTTATGTATGGATATCAAAACAGTATATAGAACAGTCACAATATCCTAGGATATGCGCTATGACAGCAAGTCCTGGGAGCAAGGAAGAGACTATCAAAGAAATATTGCATAATCTTACCATAGAAAAGATAGAAACGAGAACACATGACGATCCTGACGTTAAGCCTTATGTTAGCAGCGTAAAGATAGTATATGAATATGTTGATGTACCAAAAAATCTCACAGTAATAATAGACTGCCTAAAAAAGTCATTAACAACAAAAATAAGAGGAATAGGAGAATACCTCGGAGAGCCTGTAAGAACTGATATTACACGCAAAGAACTATTAGAAACGCAGGCTAAACTGCAAGGCTCTGTAATAAAAGGAAACGCTGATTTTAGGGTGAGAAAAGCATTATCTTTAAGCGCTGAAGCAATGAAAGTACAGCACGCACTAGAACTAGCAGAAACGCAGGGAGTATATTCTCTAAAAGAATATTTTGAGGACCTATTCGTAAAGGCTAAAACCACCAAGACTAAAGCTACACAAAACCTTATACAAGACCATGATTTTAGGACAGCATATGCTAAGACCATTACAATGTCCGAAGAGAATCCTAATCATCCCAAACTGGTAAAACTAAAAGAAATCATTACTAATATGCTTATGATAGATAAGGATTCCAAAGCTATGATATTCAACAATTACAGGAGCAACGCTCAACATATAGTAGAAGAGATAAGAAGCATTCCAGGAGCTAAACCGGAATTATTTGTAGGACAGGCCAAAAGAAAAGGATCGGGACTGTCACAAAAAGACCAGAAAGCAGTATTAGACAAGTTCAGGAGCGGGGAACATAATATCATAGTCTCTACTAGCATAGGAGAGGAAGGACTAGATATTCCAAAAGTTGATACTGTAATATTCTACGAGCCAGTACCAAGCGCTATTAGGAGCATACAAAGGCGAGGAAGGACGGGAAGGAACAATGAAGGCAGGGTAATAATACTCGTAACAAAGAATACTAGGGACGAGGCTTATGTTTGGAGCACTAGGCATAAGGAGAAGAGCATGAAAAAAACCATACAACAGCTTAACGGTAGCATAGCAATGAACAATAATGGAAATCATAATACCAGCCTTAACGAATATATTACGCAAGAAGACATTAAGATAATAGTAGATAGCAGGGAAAAATCTAATTCAGTACTAAAAGAGCTTAGTAATGCCAAAATTAGTATAGAAATGAGAAGTTTAGATAGTGCTGATTTTATATTGTCAGACGAGGTCACAGTAGAATATAAGGAGGCTAATGATTTCTTGCAGAGCATAATAGACGGTCGTCTAATGAGCCAGGCCAGGCTTATGAGAAGAACATACCCTAAACCAATAATGATTATAGAAGGTTTCGAAGACATATACAACCTAAGAAATCTTCATCCTAATGCTATTAGGGGAGCAATATCCAGCATAGCGATAGACTTTGGAATTACGATAATACCAAGCAAAAATCCTAAGGATACTGCAGGGATAATGATAACAATAGCTAAAAGGGAACAACTAAAAGGCAATCGTCCTTATAGCCTGCACGGAATAAAAGAAGTTGATGATATTAGGAGGATACAAGAATATATAGTTTCTTCCCTGCCAGGAATAGGGCCTGGACTAGCCCCTAGCCTATTGGAACACTTCAAGACTATAAGAAACATAGCCAATGCTAATAAAGAAGAACTCTCAAAAGTAGATAAGATAGGAAAGAAGAAGGCAGAAAGCATTGAGGAAGTGTTCGGGAAAGAGTATGATAATAGAGTCTAATAATTGAATCTTCTCTCGTATTTCTTATGATCCGCCCATTCTATTATCAGAGATATAATCATTAAGTCCCCTCCAACTATAGAATATAACATTCTCCAGCCCTTAGGAAGATTGTATTTCCAAAGATTCTTTGACTTTATAATCTGCAAATCTTATTACTGATTTGAGCTTCATACTCATCTACCCAAATCCAGTCTCTTAACATACTCTTTTGCACGGTCAGGATAATATATCCAACCTATCTTTCCTTCAGAATCAATAGATATCTTCCTGGAATAAACAAGATAGTCTATAATTAGCATGAAAGTCTGGTACATCATTCTTTTAGGAAGAGCCTCCCATAACCTTCTTTTCCTGTACTCCCCATCATTTTTTCTTATGAAATCTTCCACCATTAGGATAGTGTCAAGCCTAGGATACCTTAGTACGCCTTTCTTTTTCTTGCTATATCCAACCGATGACATGTTATATCAATGGATATAACCAAAGTTTATTAATTTTTCTATTAGTTTATCGTAATATCTCCGAGTCATATGCAGTTTAACCACTATAATAACACCATTAAATTAACAGTCTATAATCCAATATGACCAATAAATTTAAATATCATCATATGATTCCATCATTCATATGATACAAAAAGTCATATTAAAAAGCTGTCATGCACAAGGATATGATGAACAGGATATATACGGGGCTTACAAGATATTCTTCGGCACACTATTCTCAGAGCCAAGACTAAGAATACTGAGCATTCTAAGGAAAGGAAAGAAGAATGTAACAGAACTAATGGAAGAGACAGGACTTAGCCAAACTTCAATGTCACATAACCTATCAAGGCTAAGAAAGTGCGGTTTCATAACTAGAGAGACTAAAGGAAAATACAGGTATTATCATATTAATGACAAGACTATAGGGCCCATGCTAAAACTAATAGATAATCATATGATGCAATATTGCATGAACATACTAAAAGAGAGGGATAAGAGCTAATGAAAACCACTATTAGAATAAAAGGAATGCACTGCGCATCATGCGCTAATGCAATAGAAAAGAGCCTAAAAAAAACTAAGGGAGTAAAAAATGCCAATGTTAATTTTGCTTCAGAAAAAGCGTTAGTAGAGCATGACGATACTACTAAAGAAAAAGAGTTGCATGACGCGATAATAAGGACTGGTTATGATATTGCAGGAGAAGAAGAACATAAAGACCATGACAACCATCACGACCATGCAGCACTAGACCCTGTATACAGCAAGAGGAGAATGGCATGGTCTTGGATAATAACAGCTCCTACCGTCATAATAATGCTCCTGATGTTTTTCGGAGTTCATATGGACATGTTCATGGCAAACATGATAATGACTATACTCGCAGTCCCAGTAGTACTATTATTAGGATATCCCGTGCATAAATCCACTTTCAAAGCACTATTCCATATGAGAGTGAATATGGACACCCTAATAACAATGGGGACTCTAATAGCATTCCTTACGGGAATAGCAGTATTCTATACGCCCATAGAAAATTATGCAGGAGTAGCAGCCATGATAATGGCATTCCATCTTACAGGAAAATATGTTGAGAACAAGGCCAAAGGAAAAGCAAGCCAGGCAATACAAAAACTGTTGTCATTGCAGCCCGACACTGCAAGAGTATTAAGGAACGGTAATGAAGAGACGATAAAAACATCAGAATTGGTAGTAGGAGACAATATTATAGTAAAGCCTGGAGAGAGGATACCTGTAGATGGCGCCATAATAAAAGGGGATACGACTATAGACGAGTCTATGGTTACAGGAGAGTCAATGCCTGTAAGAAAGAAGAAAGGAGACGAGGTAATAGGAGCAACAATAAACCAGACAGGATTATTAACTATAAAAGCCACTAAGATAGGAGAGGATACTTTCCTAGCCAACGTTGTAAAATTGGTAGAAGAGGCTCAAGGTACAAAAGTTCCCATACAAGAATTTGCAGACCGGGTTACCAGCGTATTCGTGCCAATAGTATTAGTAATAGCAATATCAGCATTCATGGCATGGTTCTTATTTCCTGATATTATGACAAATATAGCTTCAAGCATGGGAGGATGGCTGCCATGGGTAAACCTTGAACTAAGCCCTATAACACTGGCAGTATTCGCATCTGTTGCTGTACTAGTAATAGCATGCCCTTGCGCTCTCGGACTCGCAACACCCACAGCACTAATGGCAGGGACAGGAAGAGCTGCAGAGTACGGAGTATTGTTCAGGAACGGGGAGTCGATACAAACACTAAAAGACGTAGATACAGTAATACTAGACAAGACAGGGACCATTACAAAGGGAAAGCCTGACGTAACCAATGTTATAGGAGATGACAAGAACCAAATATTATATATTGCAGGCAGCCTAGAACAAGGATCAGAACACCCGCTCGGAAACGCTATAGTAAAGCATGCTATTGACAATAAGATAAAACTGTCACGTCCTGACATGTTCGTTAACTTTTCAGGAAAAGGAATAAGAGGAAAGATTGACAAAAAAGCATACTATGTAGGCAATAAGAAGCTAATGGAAGAAAACCATATAAGGAACAGTTTTGTAGAAGAACAGGCTATCTACGAGGAGAAAGGACAAACAGTAGTATTCGTAGCAGACTATAGAGAAGTTAAGGGGATGATATGCATAGCAGACACCCTAAAAGAGGATTCTGTAGATGCCATAAGAAAAATGAAAGGCTCAGGTATAGAGATATGGATGATTACCGGGGACAATGAGAGGACTGCCAGGGGAATAGCATCACAAGTGGGAATAAGCAATGTAATGGCAGAAGTTCTTCCTGAAGACAAGATAACAAAGGTCAGGGAACTGCAAGATAAAGGCAGAAAAGTTGCTATGGTAGGCGACGGGATTAATGATGCTCCCGCACTAAAACAGGCTAATGTAGGAATAGCAATAGGAACAGGAACCGATATAGCAATAGAATCGTCAGACGTAACACTAGTTAGAGGGGACCTTACAGGAGTGGTTGATGCATTCCATTTGTCCAGACAAATATTCAGGAAGATTAAGGGTAACCTGTTCTGGGCGTTCATATACAATGTCATAGCAATACCAATAGCTTTCATAGGATTATTACATCCTGTAATAGCAGAGATAGCAATGGCAACTAGCAGCATATCAGTGGTCATGAACTCTAATACACTGTCCAAGTGGAAGAAGAAATAATGGGATAATATTATATAGTCGCATCAGTTATAAAAAAAGAAGGAGTTGCCTTTAAAAAAATAATACTTCCCAACATTAAGCTGGACTTTGAATCGCTTGCGAATAATCAGTAATTGAATCTTCTCTCATATTCTTTGTGACTGGACCATTCAAGAATTGCAGATATAATCTCTAGCTCATCATCTGATGCAATAGTGTATATTAATCTCCAACCTTTAGGAAGATTGTACTTCCATAGGTTAGTTATCCCATATTTTCTTACATACTTTCTAGGGAATAACCTTTTAGGTATTTGAGTCCCAGCGAAAGCATTTTTTCTTAAAGAAATAATCGCTCTTGAAATGCCTTTACGCAAAGGATCATTCACATCCAATGAATAATAAGCATATTCAATTTTATTATCAATAAAAACGACCTTTGAAGGTTTGGTCATAGCTTAATCTCCTTCCTGCCCCTCAGCTTTCTTGCGAGTGCAGGATTCCAGATATAAGCAATTTTCCCGTGCCTGTCCAATGCAATCTTATTAATGCTCTCAAGATAATCTATAATAACCTTATAAGTTTGCCACATCACTTTTCGTGGAAGATTCTTCCATAGTTCAGTAATATTATACTCTCCACTACTACTCTCTATAGTTCTTTCTACCATAAGAACAGTCTCAAGAGTAGGAGACCTTGCAAGAGGATTGCTTGAAGTAAAACCAACCATTCTTATAGTATATCAATTGATATATATAAATCTTTGTTATATTATGTGAGTAAAAGTATAATAGACTAACAAATAATATAAATACTCCTTCATAATGCTTTATTATAATGCTATTAACACTAATAAGACACGGGGAATCTGAAGGGAACATACAAAAGAGGTATGGAGGCCATTACGAATTCAAGCTTACAGAGGAAGGAAGAAGACAAGCAGAAAAGATAGCATTAAACCTTAGCAAAGAGAAGTACGACCATATATATGTCAGCGATCTTATAAGGACTAGGGAGACTGCCGAGCCAATAATAAGATATCATCCTAATACCCAAGTAACATATGATCCTAGACTCAGAGAGAAACACCTCGGAATATATGAGGGAAAGAAAGAAGAAGAATATAATATAGACAAGTGGGGAGATATAGAAGGCGGCGAAAGCCAGGAAAACCTAAAGAAGAGGATTATAGATTTTCTTGATTATTTATGGGAGAAGCACAAGGGGGAGAGTATACTAGTAATATCGCATGGAGGATATATTACTACCATGCTAATGCACCTTGCCAATAATGATGACAAAAAGAAATATCATCCTGGAAACGCATCGGTAAGCATAGTAAGATTCGATCTTAAAAGAAACCATGAGATTATATTGGTAGGAAGAAAATAGTTATGGAAAGCCTTATATTATCATATTATTTGGGAAATATATGAACAAAAATTATGATGTTATTATTATCGGAGCTGGTCCTGCAGGAATAGAATGTGCAAGAGGACTAGCAGATACAAAACATTCTGTATTACTAATAGAAAAGAACAATATCATAGGTCCAAAGACATGTGCGGGAGGCCTAACAAACCTGGATTCCAGTTTCGTCATACCAGAAAAGAAGACAAGAACATTCAACAATCTAATAGTATATAGGGATAATACCAAACACATAGTAAGTCTTGCTCATCCCCTAAAAACTATTAGCAGGATAGACTTGGGGAAACACCAGATTAAAGGAATAGTAAGAAAAAAGAACATTACAATATTAAAAAAAGAAGCAGTAAAAGAAATAAGAAATAATGTTATCATTACATCCAAAGGAGCCTATAACTATAAGTATCTGGTTGGAGCAGATGGCTCCAATTCAACAGTCAGAAAATATCTAGGCCTAAATGCAAAAGCATGCATGGGAATGTATTATAATATACCCGTAATAACAGATAGCATTATATGGTGTTTCAAGCCAAGAACACTAAAGTCAGGATATATATGGGTATTTCCTCATAAGACACATACCAATATAGGAGTATATTATGATCCTAATCATGTATCAGGAGCAATAGCAAAGAATGCATTAGAAGAATACTTGTTGACAGCAGAATACGATTATACTAATACAGAATTAGAAGCAGCTCCCATAAACTATTCGTACGAAGGCGTTATACACAATAACATCTTTCTTGCAGGAGATGCTGCAGGACTCGCATCAAAAATTACAGGAGAGGGCATTGCTTTCGCCCTAACAAGCGGGAATGAGATATCAAAGAAAATACTGAATCCTAACTATGACATGATAGAACTGAATAGAATACTAGAATACAAGAGACGGCAAGAATATATGCTAAAAATATTTGAGAGAATGCCACTAATGCAACCCCTATTCTTTCGCATGATGATTAGAATGATGAAAAACAAGAGTTTTCAGACATATATCGGAGAATAATAACCCTAAGAAAAAAGACTCATAATATAACAAAACCAGCATTAGTTTTATAAACCAATAGGGTATTCGTATGATAGGGGTGTATAGTATAGAAGAAAACAGGTTTTCAATAAAAGCGGGCGGGCCTGCAGGCAAAGGAATATTTACTATAGGAGAATTATTTGCCAAGACCCTCCATTCTCTCGGATTATGGACTATAGTCACAAAGGATTATCCCAGCATAATAAAAGGAGGCCACAATACTATTACAGTAAGAGCCGAGCCGGTAAAGATATACAGTGATATCAAGCTAATAGACCTTATAATAGCATTAGACAAGGAGAGCATCCTAAGATATTCTAACAATCTTAGTCAGGGCGGAGCAATACTAGCAGACTTTAAGTCGCTGAAGATGGACTCTGAAGTAGTAAGAAAAGATATAAGAATAATAGACATGGATGTTGCAGGCCTCACAAAAAAGGCGGGAGGACCAAGATACGAAAATACAGTATTATTAGGGGCCGCATGCGCATTATTCCAGATACCTAAAGATGCGCCCATGAAAATAATAGAAAGGACTTTTTTAAGGAAAGGAAAAGATGTAGTGGATAATAATCATAATGCATTCACTCTAGGATATGACGAGATGAACAACCTACTAAACAATAATCCTTACAAGATAAGAGTAAGTCCTATACCCCAAGACAATAAGAGGATACTAGTTACTGGGAATGATGCTGCGAGCATAGCAGCAGTAAAAGCAGGAGTAAAATTCGTAGCAGAATATCCTATGACACCGTCATCAAGCTTCTTGCATTTCATGGCATCCAAAGAAGAGAGCCACAGAATAGTGGTTAAGCAAACAGAAGACGAGATAGCAGCTATCAACATGATTATAGGAGCCTCTATAGGAGGAGTAAGGGTTATGACAGCAACTTCAGGAGGAGGGTTTGCGCTTATGAGCGAAGGACTAGGATTCGGAGCATTATGCGAAACACCCCTGGTAATATTTGAGAGCATGAGAACAGGACCAAGCACAGGAATGCCTACTTATACTGAGCAGGCAGACCTCGATTTTGTATTACATGCCGGCCAGGGAGAATTTCCCAGGATAATAGTCGCTCCAGGAGACGTAGGAGAATCATTCGAAGAGTCTTTCAGGGCATTCAATCTGGCAGAACAATATCAAGTGCCAGTAATAGTATTATTGGACAAGCACATATCAGACACTATGATATCGTGGGAGAGGTTTAACACCAACCTAAAGATAGACAGGGGATTCTTGCTAAAAGAAGAAGAAATAAACAATTATATTGACGATAAAGGAAAGTTCCTAAGACACAAGATTACGGACAGCGGGATAAGCCCGAGGTCAAGACCAGGACAAAAACTTGGTATGTTCGTAGCATCATCATATGAGCATGATGAGACAGGATACACTACTGAAGAGCCTAGCATGAGAAACCTCCAGGTAGAAAAGAGGTTCAGAAAATTAGACCATATAAGCGATGACATCATAAGACCAAAGTTTTATGGCGCTAAAGCAGATGATGCAGACTTTCTTATAGTCTCATGGGGCTCCAATAAGGGAGCAATACTCGAGGCTATGAAGTTCTTCGATAAAGAGAATATCAAAGCAAGGTTCATGCACATACTATATCCTATGCCAATAGACAGTGAGAGGATAAGATGCGAGCTTGAAAAGGCCAAAAGGAGCATAATAGTAGAAGTAAATTATACTGGTCAGATGAGAAAACTGATAAGGCAGGAGACAGGAATACTAATAGAAAAGGCAGTCTTAAAATATGACGGCAGACCATATACTCCGTGGGAGCTTAGGACTATGATACTAGAGGAGTTAAGATGAGCTTTAAAGACTATGACAGCCAAAACAAGATACAATGGTGTCCTGGATGCGGAGACTTCGGAATACTCCACAGCCTAAGAGTAGCACTAGATGACTTGAATATTCCTAGAGAAGAAGCAGTCATAGTTTCAGGGATAGGATGTAGCGGAAAGACACCTCATTATATGAGCACTTATGGCATAGAATCCATACACGGGAGGGCAATACCTACAGCTACAGGATTATTGCTTGCTAATCCTAAACTAAGAGTAATAGTTGCTATGGGCGATGGCGACTGTTATGGTATAGGAATGGGACACTTAATACATGCGATGAGAAGAAACCTAAATCTTACGGCCGTAGTATACAACAACATGATATACGGCCTTACTAAGGGACAGACAAGCCCTACCAGTGCCGAGGGTTTTAAGACCAAGAGCACTCCACACGGCTCTATAGACACTCCAGTAAATCCCATGCTACTCGCTCTCGGTGCCGGAGCAACATATATTGCTAGAGGTTTTAGCGGGGATGCTGTAAGACTGGCAGAACTTATTAGGATGGGTATAGAGCATAGAGGTTTCTCACTAATAGACGTATACCAGCCTTGCATATCATTCAATAACATTAATACTTACGGTTATTTCCAGGAGAAGGTTTATGACATCCAAAAGGAAGGCCATAACCATGAGGATTATGAAGCGGCCATAAGAAAGTCTTTAGAGACTGCAAAACTGCCTATAGGATTATTCTATAAGAAGGTTAAACCGACTTATGACGAACAGATAATACCGAACGACAATCCTCTAGTGGACGAGGACATAAACAATATCGACATAGAGCCAATGCTTGACGGCTATGAATACTAATCATTTCCATAAGACTCTTTAAGCTGCTGTCCTCTCAATACGAGATATTCTAGCATTGCAGGCTGCAATCCCATACCCTTAAGATCCTTACGAGTCTGTCTCTTAGCATCATCCCTAAACTTATGCTCATATAATTGCGCATGGTCAACATAGTCCTTAATCCTAAGCGCATAGTCGTCGAGGAACTCCAATATCTTCTTTTGAATGTCTTTTGCCATAACATTATATTAGCTATTATAATATAATAATGTTATTCATAATAATCCGGAAGAATAACGGGACAATACTAAGAAATGAATAGCTTGTATTTAGTTGGAATTATAATATAATTGGAGATTATGAAGGAATACCCTTCTATGATAGTATGATTTTAATAGCAGACAAGAATGTTCTGGCATTGTACAAAGATTGTTCTGCGAAGGGCATGTTAGCTTCAGAATTGAGAGAGTAGGTAAACCTGCCCCTGTTTCTTTTTTCATAAAAGAATATTCCGAGCAGTTCATCAGCCTTTACAGACTCCTCATCATATATGCTTTTCAATTCTTCAGACAATATTCCTGCAACAACCATGCTCCTGAATGCCTCATAAGTTTTCTTATGTTCCTCAGGAGCCCTAGTATATCTGTCCTTACTGATAAGATATGCTTTTGCAGCATAGAATATTGAATAATAGCATCCTGCTATAACATTATTGTAGAATGTCATGCCTTTAGGAATGCCAACCTTTCTTTTAAGGTCTTTATCATTGGATATCTCAAAATTTGCTCTGGCTAATACCAATTCCTTTTCTGCTCTGACAAGATACCTTTAACTCTTATATCCATGATTTATTGCCCCTAATACCAGTTCATAGTATATACGGGCATTCTTTAGTATAATCTTATGTCTTGCCATCTCTTTACCGAAATTATCATGGTCATCAAGCAGCATATCCGTAAAATCCTTCTTTCTTAATACATGAACATGTATTCTTGGCTTCCAAAGCATAGTCCTATTGACAGTTATCTTATGGATTGCGGTTATGTCTTCATGGTCAGGAACTATTATTGCCAAGTCCACGTCTGATCTTGCAGAATGAGTTCTTTTGGCATGACTGCCTGTAATTACCAATAGATAGTCTGACAATTCTTCTATGCCAATAATCCTGTAGTACAATGGAATATAATTAGTATTGAGTTCTTCCATAAAACCCAGCCATAATACTGCTTCCCTGCTATTATTGAGCCTAATAAGACTCGTATTTCCTATATCATTTTTTACCAGAATATTCCTTACAACCATCCTATTAACAGCCTCATGAGTCCTACTGTAAGAATTGCTCTTTATCATCTTCATTATCTGCATTATACTTACATTCAACAGAATATCACGTAAATATAATCTTAGTATTCTTTCCTCTACAGAGCTAATTATCCCCATTTAGAGATAATACTATCTCAATAATGATATATAAATTTTTTTGTTATAGAAGCATAATATTCGCATTATGATTAATACTCCACTCCCTTCCTCGCCTCTATCTGTTTGTCATTAAAAGGATGCTTAACCAGCCTAATGTCAGATACGTAGTCTGCCAGCTCCAGTACTTCTTTAGGATAGTTTCTCCCCGTCATGATAATCTCTATATTATCAGGCTTATTCTTTATGAGCTCTGTTATTATGGTTATAGGAGCCAAGTTCATGCTAACAGCATATACTATCTCATCGAGTATTATTATGTCGTGCTTTTCTGAACGGATCCTATCTAGAATATCCTGCCAGAATAATATGAACTTTTTTTTGACATCATCATGATGTTTAGCGTCATAATCCTTGAAGAACTCTGAAGGAACATTAAACTGCAAGTACTCGAGGTTGGGTAGCTTTGACAACAATACTTTCTCTCCAGTCTCGAACTTAAAAAACTGGCAGTATAATACTCTCATATTATTGCCCAA
>JBLKOQ010000021.1:0-20806 GCA_047602885.1 Candidatus Woesearchaeota archaeon
TCTTTTTTGTTGCCGTTAAGTGCTATAATACTAAACAATACTACGAAGAAAAAAATCAGATATAACATCGGGATTAACAAAAGTTGAGTACTCCTCGTGAAGCGACCGAAGGGAGCGTAACAGAGCTGAGGACTCAATTTGGGAAAATCACGTGCTGAGTGATTTTCTTGTTAATCCATTGTTAGTTGGCCCGAACGTAACGAAGTGTAGTGAGAGCGCAGCGTGGCAAGGATTTCCATTTGGAAATCCGTAGAGTTTTTTGTAGATTCGAGACTTTAGTGTAGTGTGACGCAGGCGAGGCGGGGGTTGCCCCCTGCGGGGTGCCGAGTAAGCCTTTAGGCTGTCTGCTGTCAACACTATAATGGTATTTTGCAATCGTTTTTTCTATTACTAAATCTTTATTTTATGGTCGAGGAGCTACAAAAAATTACAACTAACATCTATTAAACCCACTCATTATGTCTGTTTCGGATTATTTTCGGGGTTCTTGGGGTAGGGTTGATTAAGTGCGTTTTGTTATTGTTCTATTATGGATTATGATGATATTGATGGATATATAAAAAAGATAGGTGAGGTTTGTGTCCTCAAGGGGTTTAGTGATGAGACTCTAAAAGCATACTCTTTTCAGATCAGAAAATACTTGAGGTTTGTTCATAATAATTCGTTTAGTCTTAATGTTGAGAGTGTTAGGTATTATCTTTTGTCTTTGGATTTGTCTGTTAATAGTACTAGATTATCCTATGCTGCGTTAAGATTCTTCTATAAGGAGGTCTTAGGAGAGCCGTTTTCGTTGGATGAAGTCCCTATCAAAAAGAAGCCTAAGAAGCTTCCAAGAGTATTGTCCAAAGACCAAATTATGCTCATGATAGATAGTACCAGTAATATTAAGCATAAGCTAATCATCATGATGCTTTATAGTACTGGTATTAGGCTTAATGAGCTTATCCACCTTAAGAGGAAGCATATTGATTTCGACAAGAATATTATTAATGTCATTAATGGCAAGGGCAGAAAAGATAGGATTACATTATTGTCTTCTTCTATCAAGGTTTCATTGCTAAAATATTATTCTGCTTATCGATTTAGGACTGATTATGTTTTTGAAGGACGAAAAGGCAAATATTCTAAGAAGTCAGTACAAAAAGTGCTTGAAGAATCTTCTAAGATTCTCGAATTCAAGGTGAATCCTCATATGCTAAGACATAGTTTTGCTACTCATCTACTGGAATCTGGTACTGACATAAGATATATCCAAAGGCTATTGGGTCATTCTGACTTAAAGACTACCATGATTTATACCAAGGTTTCTTTGAATGAGATTTCCAGGATTAAGAGTCCTTTGGACTAATGCTCTTTAGGAAAGTGTGCGACAGCCGTCAGCTGGAGCAAGAACATCTGTTCTTGCTGGACGCTGATGCCGCCGGGGGTTGGCCCCTTCGGGGTGGCGCATAGCACACTTTTCTGGATAAGTTTTAGAGAGTTTTGGACTAACAAACTTTTATAAATCCATTATTGTCCCGCTACTGATACGAGGGGGTTATATTATGACAGAAAAGAAGGATGATCATAAGCACACTCATGACCATACTCATGAGCCTGTAGACTTTATAGAGTTTGATTTTACTGCGTGGACTGAGGACGGTAAGCTCTTTGACACTACTATTAGCGATGCTGCAAGAGCTTCAGGTATAGAGATGGAAAAAGAGCTTAAGCCTATAACAACTCCTCTATCGCCTGATTTTATGCTCCCAGGCCTCTATAACTTGTTAAAGGACAAGGAGCCAGGCAAGTATGAGACAATGCTAGAGCCTAAAGATGCTTTCGGCAAGAAGGATCCTAAGAAGATGAAGCTAATGAACCTCTCCCAGTTCAAAAAGCATGATGTCAATCCACAAGTAGGAATGGATGTAGAGGTTAATGACATGAGAGGCATAGTAAGATCGGTATCTTCAGGCAGAGTCCTGGTGGATTTTAATCATCCTATGGCAGGACGAACATTAAAGTACGAAGTATATTATAGGAGTATAATAGATAATCCTGTGCTAAAGCTTACTTCATTGCTGTCATTGACTCTCAGGATTCCGGAATCATTGTATTCTATCGACTATAATGCTGAGGATAAGAAGGCCGTATTAAAGCTTAAGATTCCTCCTCTGCCTCCAGAAATAGAGTCTGAAATAATTCATATGGCTGAAGGCATGATAGCAGAATTGGACGGCCTAGTCTTGGAGTATGAGAGCAAGAATACGAGTTTAAAGCAAGAAAATTAGTGCTCTGTATGGTATAGCCTGCTATGAGAGTATTTGTTGCCATCGAGCCTGCCGGTTAATAATTCTATAGTCCATGTACTGCTTCTTATATCGTGCTTATCTGCTTCATTGGTCTTGGTATACCTTATCAGCTGTCCTGACAAAATATCTTGGTAGGGCATTAGCTCCATATCACTCTTAGTTTCCAGAGGATAATCGACGTGCACTATTCTATAATCCTTGTTTTTTGCATCCTTTACTTCTAATGAAAGCACTATCATTTGTGATAATCCATCTTCGCTTATGGGATTAGCTCTTCTAATATTGTTTACTACTCCTTTGATATAGTATTGTCTACTGTTCCATTCGGTAATGTCCCTTAGCTTTGTTTCGATGCTCATACTGATTGTTATTGTCTACGGCTTAATAATATTGTTATTACAACATAATTATATGTGAATATTTGTCCCACACTAGTGGTCTGTTTTATTATCATTCTATTAGTATAAAATTTTAAATAGTTGGGTGTGTACTACATTATAATTACGATAGGATGGTGGGGTATGTGGAGTTTTTCATAAAGTCATTAGAGGAACAAAAAGAGCAGAGGCACGAATTCTCTGAGGATTCTAAAATAGAAGCTGAAAAGCCCAAGTTCAGTCTTGCTGAAGCAACTGACAAACAAGTATTGTCTAGTCTTGACGATGAGCTACGATCATTGTTGGCAGAGCATAAGGCCAGAATCAAAGTAGTAGGTTGTGGTGGAGGAGGCAATAATACTATTAACAGGATAGCAGAAGTAGGAGTGGCAGGCGCCCAGACTATAGCAGTCAATACTGACGCTCAAGACCTATTGTATACTACGAGTGACATTAAGATATTGCTTGGTAGAGAGGTTACTAAGGGTTTGGGAGCAGGATCCAATCCCAGGCTTGGAGAGGAAGCGGCTAGAGAAGCTGAGAATGAAATAAGACAGAATCTCGAGCATGCTGATATGGTATTCATAACATGCGGGCTTGGAGGAGGTACGGGTACTGGTAGTGCCCCTATAGTAGCAGAGATTGTCAAGAAGATGGACATACTGGCAGTTGCGATAGTCACTATGCCTTTTGGCATGGAAGGTAAGAAGAGGTATGAGAATGCTCTTACAGGTCTTGAGAGGCTAGAACAGATTGTCGATACTCTTATAGTAATCCCTAATGATAAGCTGTTAGAATTGGCTCCTGACCTTCCATTGCATACTGCTTTCAAGCTAGCTGACGAAATATTAACCAATAGTGTTAAGGGTATAGCAGAACTGGTAACTAAGGAAGGTTTGATTAATCTCGATTTTGCTGACATTAAGGCTGTTATGGGCAATGGAGGAACAGCTCTTATAGGATTAGGAGAATCCAACAGTAATAATCGCGCTCTGGAGGCTGTGGAGAGGGCGATGAATAATCCTTTAATAGACGCTGATATTAATGGAGCTACCGGAGCTTTGATTAATGTTATGGGGGGCAATGACATGACTCTTGCAGAGGCCAGAACCATTGTGGAGAGCATTTCTGAGAGGCTCAGTGATGATGCAAGGATTATATGGGGCGCGTCCATTAGTAAGGATTTAGAGCGCCAGATAAAAGTAATGCTTATAGTCACAGGTGTTAAAAGCCTGCAGATAATGGGGCATTCCAGGAGTTCTGACAGTTTTAATCCTGATAAGGTTAAAGGAACTTTCGGGATAGACTTTCTAGACTGACATATAATTATTTACTAAGTAGTAGTAAATTATATAAAGGGTATTATTATACTATTACTATGGAGACTAAAGAAATCATGAAAGTTGAAGATGAGTTGAATCTTTATCTGGTCCAGAACCAGATTAAGCCATCCTCTCTGATCTTTCTTACACCTATAGGCCCAGGTATTGCGAAGCATATATTGTATGAAGAGTCAAGTACAGATGGAAGCCTTTATACCCGGCATTCTTTTAATGATAAAGCTAAAGAAGAGATTAAAGCATTATTTGATAATGCTAATGTACCTTATGATAGTGACTTACAATATCAGCAGCAAGAAACATTGAGAGGAGGTATTAGAGGATTGCATGAAATAGAGCACTTAATGTATCAAGTTGGTAAAGACAAAGAATCATTAGAGAGACTATTGAATGCTTCCACTCATAATGAAACGGGTTTGGCTTTAGGTTTTCCTCATGAAGCAGTAGATTCTTTCTTACAGAAGAAAGATGGTATTGTTAGGAACGGATCGTATGTTATGGTAATGCTTTCTATGGCAAAACAACATGGCATCGAAATTCCTTCATGGCTCTCTTATCTGAGTCATGTTCCTGAACAATTAGATATTGTCAATGGACGTGTCAGCGATTCTTCAGAGAAGCAGGGACGCGAGTACCAGGAGTTTGTACGAACTAACAATCCAGAACTTGCATCAAGAATAGAGGATAAGTATAAAGAGATATGGTTGCCTAAAGAATGGACATTGTCTGACCAAGGATTTTACTATCCTTTAGATAATTGATAGTCATATGTTCATATATCACAAATACTTATAAATAACCTCGCAGTTTATGGTTTATTATGGCCCAGGATAATTCGTTAAAAGTGCTAACACACGTTTTAGGATATATTAGCAGTTGGCTAGGACCACTAATATTATTGTTGGCTATTGATGACGAAGAAGTAAAAAAGCATGCCAGGAAGGCATTGAACTGGCAGATAAGCCTTATTATCTATGGTATAATCTGCTTTATACTATTCCTCGTGTTTATAGGTATATTTATGCTAGTAGCACTAGTAATAATGGATTTAGTATTCTGTATTATTGCAGCAGTAAAGGCAGGCAATGACGAGCTATGGGACTATCCTTTAGCAATACCTTTCTTGAAGTAAAGCTCTTATAATAAATACTATGTATAATTTCCAAATTATGATAGTCAATGTACTTATTCTTTGCGCATGAGCACTATCAATGTATGCTCATCACCGTATGCTTCTGAACTGACAGTTTCTCTTGCAATCTTTATGATACTCATCCCAATATTCTCAAAGACATCTCTTACTTCCTCTAAAGTATAAGGTCTGCTATACATTTCTTGGCCCATTATAATAGTAATGTTTTCTTTATCATCATGGCCTTTAGGAGGAGGCTCGTTAAGTGCCAAGAATAATAATCCTCTTCTTCTTAATGCATTAACTGCTTTAATTGCAGCTATCCTAAAACTATCAGGGTCAAGACATAGCATGCTATACCCTGAGAAGATACCTTCAAACTCGTTAACAAATTTAATATCAGTCATAGAAACCCTAATGCTATTTGCCTCGGGTACATTCTTTTTTACTGCTCGAATCATAGTATCTGATATGTCGATTGCAGTAACTATGAATCCTTTATCTACCAATGCTCTAGTAAAAGGTATTCCAGGCCCGCATCCAAAATCAAGCAATCTGGCATTATTTGGGAGCTTGCTGCAGAACAGTTCGAACATTTCTTTGTACTTTTCATGATTGATATAAGGTGAAGCAGTACTCTCCCCTATATTGTCCCATGCTTTCTTGTTCAGTTGTTGTATGTCCATGATAATAAAAGATTATGGGTTCTTTTAATATTCTCCTTTTTCTTTTCTTTTGTTAAGATACATTATTAGATCGTCTATTCCGTTGCTATGATAGTGTCCTTCAGGCTTAATAGCACTATCATTTACTCTTTCTTGCTCTAGTTTTAGCGCCTCTAACTCTGCTATTGCTCCTTCATAGAGGAATGGCAATGCACTATCAAAACCTTGCCTTATTAGGAGTTGTTCTGCCAAGCCTATTTGTACCATCCCTTCAGTGTATTTTCCTTTCCTTAGATTATCGTGTATGCTTCCCTCGGTAAGCTGTTTAAGTGTTTGGAATTCTAATTCACTAGTCTTATGCTTGTCTTCCTTGGTGTAATTATCGCCACCCAATCCTTCAGGAGCGCTGCTCTTGTATCTTTTATTTGCCATTATTATTACCTCACTATATCTAGTAGGGGTTAGTACTCCATGTTATAACTTTATACATGATATCATAACCAAGTAAATCAAACGTTATAGGCTCTGTTGCAAATAGTGTGCGGCAGCCGTCAGCCTGAGCGGGAACAACGTTCACGCTTGACGCTGATGCCGCCGGGGGATGCCCCCTGCGGGGTGGCGCATAGCACACTTTTTCTGAGATTAGCAACAGAGCCAAACGTTATAGAAAGTTTTATAAGTGGATAGGATTGGCTTAAGTATGTTCTTCATGCATAAATTGCTAGTTCGGAGAGCATGATGGGGAAGGGATAATGATGAGTGCAAAAAACGGCCTTGGAAGATTTTATAATGAGTGTAAGAGAGTCTTAAGGGTTACGAGAAAGCCCAAATGGGACGAATACAAGACTCTTATGAAGATTACGGCCCTTGGAATAGTGGCTATAGGCCTTATAGGATTCGTACTTGCTATGATAAAGGCTGCTACAGGCATATTTTAGGTGGATATAATGGATGTTGACGCTGAACACGTAGTGCAAAACAAGGCTCCTGAAAGCAGGATCTTTGCTGTTAGGACTACTGCTAATAGAGAAGACCAGGTTGTAGATTTTCTTTCTGGCAACGCAAAAAAGAAGGGCTATGCTGTATACAGTGTTATCAGGCCTCACGGGATGAGAGGATACATATTTGTAGAAGCTGCTTCCAGACAGGATGCAGAGCAGGCCGCATTCAAGATACCTTATGCTAGAGGTATATTGCCCAATGAGATAGAATACAAAGAGATAGAGGCTATGCTGGAACCCCAGAAGAAACAAGAGGTCAATATACAAAAGAATGATATTGTAGAAATAATATCAGGGCCTTTCAAGAGGGAAAAAGCAAAGGTAGTTCGTTTTGACCTCCAGAAAGAAGAGGTTATAGTCAACCTATTAGAGGCGGCTGTCAGCATTCCACTAACCCTAAAACTTGACGCTGTAAAAGTTATAAGAAGGGACGGCGAAGACACCCAATTCTAGAAACATTTATAATCTATAATCTTTTTTTATTTTATTATAATGGGGTGGTAATATGTTATTAGTAACGTTTTATTTGGGAATAGCACTGATAATAATACTTGCTTTAGGACTAAAAGTAGTCCAGCAGTATGAGCGTGGAGTAAGGTTTACTCTAGGAAGATATTCTGGGCTAATGGAACCTGGATTAAGGTTTATTATACCGATATTCCAGTCTTGGAACAGGATTGATATTAGGGTAATAGCAGTCGATGTGCCTGACCAGGACTGTATTACTAAGGATAATATTAGTGTCAAGGCAGACGCAGTATTATACTATAAGGTTTCCAGTGCCAAGGATGCCATTATAGAAGTGCAGGACTATCATTTTGCAGTATCCCAACTCTCACAGACTACCATGAGAGACGTTATAGGAGCTGTGACTTTGGATGAGCTATTGGCCGAGAGGGATGCTATCAGCAACAAGATAAGGCATATTGTTGATAAGGCTACTGATCCTTGGGGTATCAAGATAGAAAGTGTTGATTTAAAGCATATAGAGCTTCCTACACAGATGGTAAGAGTAATGGCAAGAGCGGCTGAAGCTGACAGGGAGAAGAAAGCTGTAATAATCAGGGCTGAAGGAGAGCTGGAAGCTGCTAAGAACATGGCGCACGCCGCTAATATTCTGGGCAAGGAAGGAGGAGCATTGCATCTAAGAACATTGCAGACCCTATCAGAGCTTAGCTCTGACAAGAGCAATACTGTAGTGTTTGCAGTCCCCTTAGAAGTGCTTAATGGTTTTGCGAGCATGATAAAAAAGTGAGATTATGCCCCAAACATTTTCTAAAAAAGGATATGCCTTGGTACTCTCGGGAGGAGCGATCAGGGGGTTTGCTCACCTAGGAGTATTAAAGGCTATTAGTGAGAAGAATATTCCTGTAAGGATTATTACTGGTAGCAGTGCAGGAGCCATAGCAGGCTTCCTGTATGCTTCGGGCAATTATGATAGTGCATACGACAAGATAGTAAACTATCGACTCAGAGACTTAATGTATCTGATAGACTTGGAGAGTCCTTTTAGGGGAATAGTTAGAGGAAACAAGATAATAAAACGTATTATAGAATTGACAGGTAAGAGGAAACTTGAAGAGCTATTGGTGCCTATGACAGTTTCTACTACAAATTTTCATACTGGCAAGAACATATTATACTCTAAAGGAGACATTGCTAAAGTATTAAAAGCGTCTTTTTCTGTACCTGGAATATTCCCTGTGGTCAGTCATGAAGGATACTCTCTTATGGACGGTGACATTAGCAACAGTCTTCCTATAGATGGCATTAAGGGCTCTAAGATTATTTGTGTGGATGTCAAGAGTAGTCCATTGTCTTTTGCGAAGACCAATTCTTATGAGGCTATTATGAAGAGTGTAGAGATTATGGGTGGAAGATTGTTAAAGGACAAACTGGAATATGCTAGGAAGAAGAAAGCCATAATAATACAGCCCAGACTAGAGAATATTGATTTTGTCTCGTTCTCCCAGATGAAAAAAGCAGTAAATATAGGGTATGAGGATGCCATGAAAGCATTAGGATCAGCAGGATTATAGCAATCCATAAAAAAAGATTGTCATTCCTAGTATGATGAAGCTCTTGTTAGAAGAACTCAATAGTATACCGTTAGAAGTCCATAATCAAATAAGTAATCGTATTAGTTCTTTTAGAAATATTAAGGATGAAGGTCCTGAAAGGTTATTCTTGGAATTATCGTTTTGCATGCTCACAGCCAATTATGACGCTCAAAAAGCTATTAGGATACAAGAAGCCATATGGAATGGTTTTATCGACATGGACGAAAACATACTATCTCATAATCTTAGGATGTTAGGATACAGGTTTCCTAACATGAGAGCATCATATATTGTAGGCGCAAGAAAACATAAGGACATATTATACAGTATAGTTTATCCGGAAGGACACGACTGGAATACAGATTACGAAAACCAAAATATTGCTAGGTTATGGCTTGCTGATAATGTCAGAGGATTGGGCATGAAAGAATCATCCCACTTCCTCAGAAACGTTGGTTACAATAAGCTTGGAATCATAGACTTTCACATACTAGACATACTGGTTAGGCATAATCTTATAGAACCATATAAGTCAAGATCACTAACGCGGAATAAGTATGTTGAGATAGAAAGAATACTTCATGATATTGGCGATTATATTGGTATGGACATGGCAGTACTTGACTATTGTTTATGGTATATAGAGACTGGCAAAGTACTAAAATAATAAACTAAATGTTTTAAAAAAATTGTTTTTGTTTAATGCTTATATGATTATTGAAGGTCCTGTCTTGTCCTTTTCTTCATCATAGTCTGCTACTAGTGCTTCTGTAGTAATAACCATTGCTGCTATCGAAGCTGCATTCTGCAGGCCGCTCCTAACTACTTTTGTTGGGTCTATTACTCCTGCTTTTAGCAGGTCTTCATACTCATCTGTTTTAGCATTGTATCCTACATTTTCGCCTTCTCCTGCAATCCTGGCTATTACTTCAGCGCCTTCCCTGCCACTGTTCTCTGCTATCTGCCTAATAGGACTGGAAAGTGCTTTTTTTACTATGTTAACACCTATCTTCTGGTCTCCTGAAAGGTTTAGGCCGTCTAGGACTGCTATCGACCTGTATAGTATGGTGCCTCCTCCTGCTATTACTCCTTCTTCTATAGCTGCCTTTGTCGCGTGGAGGGCATCGTCTATTCTCATCTTCTTCTCTTTCATCTCTGTCTCTGTAGCAGCTCCTACTTTTAGGACTCCTATTCCTTTACCGAGCCTTGCCCTTCTCTTTTCCAAGTCCTTCTTCTTGTATTCTGAGTCCGTGTTTGAGAGCTGGCCTTCTATCAGTTTTTTTCTCCTCTCAATATTCTCTTTTCTTCCCTTCCCTTCCACTATAGTAGTGTCCTGGTCTGTAATGTTTACTTTTCTTGCCCTTCCGAGCATTCCTTCGCTCATGTTCTCAAAACTCATTCCCTTGTCCTCGCTAATAACAGTGCCTCCTGTTATTACTGCTATGTCTTCTAAGACATCTTTTTTCTCATCTCCAAAACCAGGGGCTTTAACAGCGCATACCTTTATAGTGCCTCTCATGCTGTTGAGTATTAGTGCTGCGAGAGCTTCTCCTTCAACATCATCTGCTATTATTACTAGTGGTTTTCCCTCGCTTGCTATCCTCTCTAGCACTGGGACTATCTGCTTTAGGTTGGTTATCTTCTTGTCAGTTATCAGAATATAAGGGTCTTCGAATTCTGCTGTCATCTTCTCCTGGTCCGTTACTAGGTAAGGGCTTATGAATCCCTTGTCAAACTGCATTCCTTCAACAACTTCAAGGCTTGTTTCCAGTCCTTGCGCCTCTTCGACAGTTATTACTCCGTCATTGCCTACCGTTCTCATAGCCTCTGCTATAAGGCTTCCTATAGCAGGATCGTTATTAGCGCTAATAGTAGCTACTTGTTCTATCTTCCTGTCATCCTGTACAGGGAGGCTCTTCTTTTTTAGATTCTCTACTACTGCATTTGTTGCCTTTTCTATCCCTAGTTTTACTTCCATGGGATTTGCTCCTGCTGTAACGTTCTTTATGCCTTCGTGTATCATGCTCTGGGCCAGTAATGCTGCAGTAGTTGTACCATCACCTGCATTGTCTTGTGTTTTTGAAGCTACTTCTTTGACCAGTTTTGCTCCCATGTTCTCGAACTTGTCTTTGAGTTCTATCTCTTTTGCTATAGTAACTCCGTCATTAGTGACTATAGGATGGGAGTGCTTGTCTAATACTACGTTTCTTCCCCTAGGGCCCAATGTTACTTTTACGGTGTTTGCTACCTTGTCTATTCCTTTAACTAAAGATTCTCTTGCTGTCTCGTCAAATACTATCTGTTTTGCCATTATCATTCACCTATTCTATTATCCTAGTCTTGCGACTACATCCTTGAATTCTAATATAACGTATGTCTTAGTGTCTATTTCGAATTCTTCACTGCTATACCCTCCGTATAGTATGGTATCTCCTGTCTTTACGGGGAGTTCTTTGCCGTCCTTATATTTTCCTACGGCTCTTACTATGCCTTTCTTCTTGCTCTCTCTCGAGCTTTCAGGAATGTATATTCCTCCCTTGGTCTTCTCATCCTCTTTTACAGGTTCTATTAATACCCTTTCTCCTATTGGTTCTATGTTCATGCTTTTCACCTACTATTATTCTATTAGGATTCTCCTATCGTTTTGTATCTCTTTTGTTTTTGGCATTGTTATTTTTAGCACTCCATTATCATATTTTGCCTTTGCCTTTTCCATACCAGTATTTCTTGGCAATGGTACTAGTCTCTTGTATGATGCCCTGCTCCTTTCTATCCTATAGTATCCTTTCTTTTCGTCCTTTTCTTCATAATCGTCCTTTTTTTCTGCTGCTATTTCCAGTCCTCCTTCTACTGGTGTTATAGTGATATCCTCTTTTTGGACTCCTGGAACGTCTATTCGTATGTGGACTTCTTTGTCTGTTTCCCATACGTCTGTACGTGGCGATTGTATTCTTGTACCAACTATTTCTCTATTGTTGTTTGTAGAATATGAGCCTAATAATGGAATGTCTTGGTCGTCAGTATCCCATAACGCTCCCATTATCCTTTCCATCTCGTTTTGCATTCTTCTCATCTCTTCGAATATGGTTTTGTTCATCCGATACACCTCCATATCATTGTTGATGTTACGTCAACAGGTTTATTGTGGATATTTATAAAATTTGTGGAATATGCTGTGTCACTATGCAAAAGTAATGTTTATATTTGGAGTGTAGCTACTATATATAATGGAGAGTTGGTATGATTATCTAGATAAGATTAGCAAAGAAAGAGAACTTCTTATAGATGACCTTATAGAAAGTGCTGGAATGATGTTATTGAAGAACAAGGTATTACTGGTAGAAACAAACAGCAGGAATGCGCAGTATGAAAGCCAAAGTAGGCTGCTCGATTCACTGCAACTGCAAAGATACTATCATAGGCCAATACAACTAAAATATTATACTAATGACAATACAGGCCATAGGGATATAGGGTTTCTGCTGGAATTTGTTGATCCTATTATAAGAGATGCTTTTATTGCAAAAGAAAAAGAGTACAAGACCAGGATATTAAACTAAATGACTACTTGTCTACTATGGTTTGTATTCCTACATAATGGGTTATTATGCCTTCATTGTCATGTATTGGCGACAGTCTCAGTTCGTTATAGAATAGCTTCCCGTCTTTACTGTAATTTCTTAGTGTTACTTTGCACGGCAACCCTTTCTTTAGTGAATCCCGCACTTTTTTTAGCTGTGGCTGCTTATTGTCGTTTCCCTGCAGAAATCTGCAGTTCCTACCTATTACTTCTTCTTTTGAGTATCCTGTCATTTTTAGGAATTCTTCGTTAGCGTATATTAGGGGTATATCATCTTGCAAAGCATCTGATATTGTAATGCCACAACTCGCGCTGTCCATTGCCTTCTTGTATAGTTCTATTTGTTCCTTGTATGGTAGTTGGCCTTCATGCTTGTATAGTCTTGCAGGCCCTATAGTCCTTTCGGATACTATCCCGCTGTTTTTCATGACATCAAGATATCTTGCAATGCTGTTCCTGTTCAGTCCTATAATAGACGATATGTCTGTTATGCTAAGACCTTCAGGATTCTCTTTAAGCACTCTAATTATGGTTGATGTTGGATTGTCCATAATGATAGTTATACCACAAACTTTATATATGTAATGCTTTTACACATTGCTATAATGCATTGCATATATGCATTGCATAACAATGGAGGGATATAATATGAAAAAACACGTAGCAATACCGTTAGCGGTACTGATGATAGGAATAATGGCAACACCAATACTGGCTATGAGAGGGCCTACCATAGTAGACACGGCTCTTGCAGTTAATGATGAGAGTGGAGAATTCAGCATCCTCATAGCAGCATTGCAGGCTGAAGGCAAGCTGATAAACCAGCTTATGCGCAACGGCCAGTACACAGTCTTTGCTCCTACAGATGAGGCTTTCTTGGACTTGTTTGTAGAGATAGGAAAGACACCTGGAGAAGTATTGGCAGACAAAGAGCTACTCTCAAGCGTGCTAGGATACCATGTTGTAAGAGGCAACAGGGATTCTACAGCAGTGACCAGTAGTACTAGGATGAGGAGTATTAACGGCAATTGGATAATGGTAGATGGAACACAGCTAACAGACCAGCAGGGTAGAGAATCAAACATGGTATTGCCTGATGTTCGGGCAAGCAATGGTGTGATTCATGTCATTGACAAGGTAATACTGCCATAAAATACATGTCAATACAAACTTTTTTTCTTTTATTCCAATAATATTACGATATTATGATATGATTTTCTATAAAGAATGCTAATACTCATATTGTCATGATAGAATACTTAGTGCCGATACTATTAGGGTTGATTGCAGGTACTATTACTGGTTTGCTTCCAGGACTGCATGTAAATACAATAGTATCAGTAATACTCGCAGGAAGCGCTATAATCATAGGCTCAGTTCCAATAATCAGTATTAGCGTTTTTATTATTAGTATGGCCATAACCCATAGCATTACAGAGTTTATTCCTACCGCCTTATTGGGTATTCCTGACTCTTCTACTGTAGTATCCCATATTCCTGCACACAAGCTCTTTTCTGAAGGAAAATCCATGCTTGCAATAACAACTTCAGCTTTCTCCAGCATGATAGCAGGAGTCATGACTATAATACTATATCCTTTATCATCCACTATTATCAGGCTGTTTGACACACTGATTGCTAAAGAATCAGTAATAATAATGCTCTCATTCCTAGTATTGCTACCATTGCTTTTAACAAAAAACAGGTTATATACTATACTGGTAATAGTATTAGCGAGCATTATGGGAGTACTAAGCCTAAACCATAATTTTCTACTGCCCCTATTATCAGGACTGTTCGGACTGCCAGTGCTAATATCATCTCTTAGGGGTGAGAGTAGCAATAATACTCAGGAATCATCATATCCTAATAAGATTATTACTGCTCCTCTAATAGGAAGACTGTTAATAGCACTATGTATAGGGGCATTATTCTCCTATCTTCCAGGAGCTGGGAGTAGCGCGGCATCATTACTTGCGATTACAATATTTCCTGGAATAGTAAAGAATCCTCTCGAGATTATTGCTGTTACTAGCGGATTGTCCACAGTAAACTATGTGTTCTCATTATATACTTATGCTTATGCTGACAGGGCTAGGAATGGCGCGATAGTAGGTATTAGGGAACTGCAAGGACCAATACAGTATGATACTTTGCTATTGTTTTTAGCCGTTGCAGTAATAGCAATGACACTGGCATTATTGTCTACTGTTGTTATTAGCAGGAAAGCAATAGTATTATTGTCCAGGCTTGATGCTTCGTCATACAAGAAGATATCATTGGGCATGATAATCCTTACATTACTCGTAATATTGTTCCTTAATGGTCCTATGGGATTGTTGTTTAGCATGGTATGTACTATAATAGGATTAATAGCTATTAACAAGAGTGTCCAGAAAGTATCCATGCTGTCAAGTCTAATGGTCCCTACGATACTATTGTTGTTAGGAGTATTAGGATAAGACCGATAATTATAAAAGAGGCAGTCTATTAAAATGGATTATGGAGCAGGTATTGCAAGACGAAACGTTGTTTAGTGGAATGCATCCTTATCCTGGAAAGACGATTAAGAGGGTTACTCATGACACTATAGTATATTGTTTGCGATTGAATGACGATACTATAAGTAAAGAAGATATTATCATAGAATTATGGACTGACATTCAAGGACGTCATCATGGTTATGAGATGGTAGAAAAGAGCAAAGGATACTATGAGATAGTATTGCATTGCAAGAACCCGGGATTCTATAATTCCAGGTTTAGGTATAGGATGAAAGAACATAATTATTGGACTTGGATATCTAATGAGGATTCTACTATTACTGTGGATCATGAATATATTCGTAAGAGCATAGTCTATAATATGTTTATAAGATTTTATGGTCATAAGAAGATGAGTGATATGGGACGAGTAGAGTTTGGTCGTGCAGGAACTTTTGATGATGCAAAGCACAGGCTTGACGATATCAAGAGGTTAGGAGCTGACATACTGTACTTGAATCCTGTGCATCCCATAGGAGAATTATACCGTAATTATAATCCTCACGACTTATTACCTTCATATCTCCAGCCGGGATGCCCCTATAGTATTAAGGACTATAAGACTATAGACCCTGAGATAGGAATAGACAAGGACCACAGCCAGAGCCCGTATAAGAGCCTATCTGATCCTATGATAGAATTCAAGGAGTTCGTACAAGAAGCCCATAAGAGAGGCCTAAAAGTATTCATGGACCTCGTTTTTAATCATACTGCTCACGATTTTCATCTGCAAAGACTTCATCCCGAATGGTTCTTGTACAAGAATGATATTAAGAGTTTAGAACAACCATACTTGTATCCTGAAGATGTTAAGAGAGGATTGCCTTGGGGTGATGCTAAGCATACTTTCTGTCCTTATGACCATGGCTTTTTTTGGGAGGATGCTGCCCAGATAAACTGGGAGTATATGCTTCCTAAAGCGTCTAATGAGCCCCCTCCTAATCCTACTATTAATGAGATGAAACACTATTTTAAGAGCATACCAAAATATTGGATTAAGCATCTTGGCATTGACGGTTTTAGGTGTGATGTCGCCTATAGGATTCCTCCTGACTTCTGGAGAGAATGCATTAGTGAAGCTAAGAAATATGCAAGAGACAATTATCCTGCAACAGGAGCATTGTATCCTGACTGCATTTTTATAGCAGAATCTTATGTGGACAATATCCCTGTATTGTTAGAGTCTGGCTTTGCAGCTGCCTATGGAGACTATTCTAACAAGCTCTATAATGTAGAATCCCTAAAAGGATATTCTGATTATATGTATAATCTTACAGGCAACTATTTTCCTGAAGGATCATTATTCTTTACTTTTCCCGAATGCCACGATTTTCATAGGAATACCAAGAAAATGTTAGGGGATGATACTGATTATCTTCTTGCAGAGCGTGCCAATAAGAGCAGATGGGTGTTGACATGCATGATGCCTGGCATTCCTATGCTGTTTAATGGTTTTGAAAAGCTCGAATGGCAGCAGGTAAACCTATTCTCTTATAGTAGTATAGACTGGGAGTCTGACAAGGACTTAACAGAGTATATCATGAAGGTTAATAGGATTAGGAACGATCATATTAGTTTGCAGAAAGGCCGTTATAAGTATATTGGCAATAGTCATGGGATTAATAGTAATGCTAAGATATATTCTTTTATGAGAATGTATGATGATGAGAGGTTTATTATAATAGTTAATATGGACATTAATAATCCTACAGAAGCTATAGTGTATCTTAATGATGTTAGTGAGATTGATACTAATAGGCAATACTTATTATTAGACTTATTGTCTTCAGAGTCTTATGAGAGGAGGGGTGATGATATTTTTGTAAGGCTTGGCCCTGGAGAGAGCCATATATTCAAGATAGTACAATAAACTATTTTAGTATGCTGATTTTTGTTCCTATAGCCTGTCCTGGCAATGGGTTTTTCATGGATGCTCTTACAGCTCCTTTAGAGCCATGAGCAGATACTATCTCGCCATGCAATTCTTTCCCACTGGTAGTCTTCCATAATACTTTTCTTCCTACCATTCTACTAGCAGCATCCCTATTATCAACATCATTAACTATTAGGATCACTTGACTGGTGTCTTGAGTATGCCTTCCTCTCCTATAACTTGCTATTACGGCTTCCATTGCCTAATGGAAATATAAACTGTTTAAAAACTATTCGTTTACCAGCCTTGCAAACCGCCTATTATCAGGAATAATCCTCCTGCTATGAATACAAAGTCCAATGCCAAGTATACGAATCCGGGTATCTGGAATGCTATAACATTAAAGATGAATAATGTCTGTATCAGTCCTAACACTACTAGTACTAGTCCTACTATAGTAGTAGGAGTGCTTAATGCGGGTCTCATCTCCCTATGCTCTATATAACCGTCAGCTAGAAGTGCCAGTCCTCCTATTATTGCAAGTATCCATAATGCTACTCCTATCGTTTGCATTATATCAATCCCTAATACTAACGGCAATATTCCCAAAGCCAAGAATACTAGTCCGAGCAATATAGATACTGTTTTTCTCATAGACATAATGAATCACCTGATTATTCTCCTGTATTCTTCTTTATATAGTTTTGGTAAATGATGGCTGTGTAGAAAAAGTGTGCGGCAGCCGTCAGCCTGAGCGGGAACAACGTTCACGCTTGACGCTGATGTGCCGGGGGACGCCCCCTTCGGGGTGGCGCATAGCACACTTTTTCGGGCATTTTCTACGATAGCGTATGGTGTCTTCATGAGAATGTTTATAAATATGGGAGTGTATGATTATATTGGTTATTATGATAGAAGCAATACTAGGACAGGTTTTCGGGCAGGTGCCTGACGTGTACATGCTCAGATTCATAATATTCTTGTTATTGTTATGTGTTTTTGTCCTTGGCATTCCTTATACTCCTTGGGGTGATAAGGATAAGGGCAATCCCAGAGTCGCTAAATTCGTGGCATTCCTGGTGGCTTTTATTGCTTCTATAGGAATACCTGACGATTATATTGTAGGAATAGTCACTGGTTATTCTTGGACTATGGTTGCAGTATTCATATTATTGCCTGTTATTGGACTCATATACTTGCTGGGACTTAAAGGAGAAGGCCCTGGTCTTGCTCTTGTAAGATTTGTTTCTATAGGAATAATATTATTTACAGTATCTGCTTTTGAGGATGTTATTGTAAGAAATAATCCTGGTTTATTGTATCTTGGTGAGAGTGCAGGATTTACCCTAGGAAGCCTTATAGTGTTTGTACAGTTTATACTGCTAATAGCATTCTTCTATTTCATCTTCGACTTCTTTTCAAGCCTAATATTTGGAAAGTCGACAAACCCTTATTATGATAGGGATAGGTATAGGAGACGCGAGCTCCGCTGGTAAAAAAAGGAATATTTATATACTAGGTTTTTTTAGAAATCTTATGTTACAGAGGATAAAGCTATTTTTATTGCCCTTACTGGCTGTCATTCTGTTGCCTGCAGTACACGCTCAAGAGCCAGATGGTATTTGGAAGTGGATTAGTGATCTTTTTTCTGGCACTCCTGATGCTATCACAGGGAAGATTATAATATTCTATTTGGTTTTTTTTTTTTTCTGGCTTGGAGCAAGCGCAGTGCATAAGTCTCAGGGCAGGGAGAGAGTTATAGTCTTGATAATCGCAGGACTATTGGCTTTTATCAGCACTATAGCAATACCTAATGAGGTAGTTACTTCCATAATGGAAGAATACTCTTTTATTGTTAGCTTTGTGTTAATGGTAGTACCTTTCTTTCTTGTAGTAGGAATATTTGCATTAATGCACTTGATTCATGCTTCGTATGGCGATACTAAAGTGACGGCAGGTCTTGGTCTCGCTTTTAGCATAGTGGCCTTATTCCTTACCCAGTATCTTCGAACCATGCTTGCAAACACATTCATGGTTTCGAGACTGTACTTTTTTTTTGATGTTCTTCTAATAATCCAGATAATAATAGGAGCATACGCAATATATTTTGGTTTGCAATTAGTTTCTGGAGGTTCGGGATCTAAAACATCAGGTTTAGGTTCTGGTGCAGGTAACTGGCTAAAGAATAGATTTCGTGCTATCAGAAATAGAGAACAATCAGTTAATCTTAAAGAGCATAGCGTAGAGCGTAACCTTGAGCATGACATGGAAGTTATGGAACAAGTCCAGATAAAAGACGCTCATATAGTAAAAGAAGTCTTAGAGAGGCTTCGTGGAATTACCATTAATATTTTTAGTAGGTCTACCAATATGCAGACCGAATATTTAAGGGCAGAAAAGAACCATTACCAAGGTTTTGCCAACAAACTTAACGGTGTGATACAATCGTTAGAAAAAGTGGTGAGCAAGACAAATAAGCATGATCATCGCCTACACGCTCTGTTTAAGAGAGAAGCTCGAATAAAGAAAAAACAAAACAGGCTAGAGCACGAGGCAGATAAAAGTTTTCAGAATCAGCCTCAGGTTAAGAGTATGATTCATGCTGAACTACAAAAGATTCATGGGATGGAATACAGGGCATTTCAGACAGAGGTTGAAGCATTTGACAGGGTGGAAGCGGCCATACATCATATCATAGAAAAGCAAGGAGAGCACATTAAAGAATTAAAGAGTTTTAATGAGCACATAGGAAAGTATTGTGAATGGCTTGGGCATGCACTTACTATTTTGCATAAAGGGCTGCGTAATCAAAGTGATCCCAGGAATGCGTTGATGAATGCAGGGTATGATCATCATGTTATGCCATTAACTATTCAGGCAGAACATCTTATTAGCAAAACCCATACTCTAATAGAACATGAAGAGATTGCAGTAAAGCTTATCAAAGAGCTAGAAAAGATTGGCGTAGCAGAAGAGCATTCTGATGAGAGAGCAGAAGCTAATGCTGAGAGTGCTGTGGAAAGAGCTGCTTCTAGTGGTGCTACAAAAGGGCCTTCGTCTTTTAGAAGAAGCCAAATTAAAGGAAAAAAACCCTTTAGAAGACCAAGAGGAAGACGAAGATAATAATTATTAGGCTCATACTAACTACAATATATGCTCTAATTCTATCCAGCTACTCTTCATCCACGCGATACTTTTATAAATAGTTTAGTAGTCCTTTTGGAGCATGGTTAAGAGGATAGGCACTGCAAGGAGGAAGACGAGGGACTTGTTCTCCGTGAAACATAAGGATAAGGGCAAGGTATCCATAAGGAATTATTTCCAGTCGTTTGTTCAAGGTGACAGAGTTTTAGTAGGTGTTAGTCCTACAGTGCAAGAGGGTATGCCTTACAGGCGTTTTGTAGGAAAGATGGGAATAGTTAAGGGAATGCAAGGAGCCTCCTATAAGGTTATGATTAACGACCATGACAAATCAAAAATTATATTAGTACACCCTGTTCATTTGAAGAAGCTTAAGTGATTATAATGTCAAAGCCTGAAATATTATCGGAAGAATCATTAGACCTAATAGAGGTCAAAAAGCTCATGTCCAAGATTAAGAGAAGGGATGAAGAGCTAAATTTTAGGGCTTCGAGGCTCGAGAATTATCTTAACCAGTTCGCCAAAATGACACAAAAGGACGCTCAGGCCCTCCATAAGGATATTGTGGATATTGATGTTCCAAGACTCAAAAAAGAGCATATTGACGCTCTAGTCACTTTCCTGCCTACGACTGTAGAAGACTTTAAGGTGGTAATGCAGTCATTCTCCATTACTATTAACAAGGAGAACAGAGAAAAATTGTTAGAGGCTATAGCCAAGTATGCCTAAATATGCTCTGTTGCATAATTCTTTAGGTTAGGGTTTTGCCTATACTTAGTAGTTTGTGGTGGCGTAGGTCATCA
>JBLKOQ010000022.1:0-19710 GCA_047602885.1 Candidatus Woesearchaeota archaeon
AAATAGACGCTCCAAAAGAACACCTTGGAAAAAAGGTATATGTACTCATAAGAAAAAACTAATTATGCAACAGAGCAATAAAAACAAAACATTTATATACATATTAATATGTATTTCGGTTATGGGAAGAAAAATAAACATCCAAAAGAACAAAATAATAATGGAAGACGATTACGAACTAATATACGAGAAAAAAATCACAAAATATGGAACAGGAGCAAAAATAGACGCTCCAAAAGAACACCTTGGAAAAAAGGTATATGTACTCATAAGAAAAAACTAATTATGCAACAGAGCATATAAATAAAAAGCTTTATAAGCATAGTCCCAATAAAATAGGATTATGGATATACTGCTAAATATATTATGGGAAGCCCAGGAAAAACACGGCTATCTTTCGGAAGAGGTAATGAAAGAAATCAGTATCAAACATGACATTCCAATAGCAAGATTGTACGCGGTAGCATCATTCTATACTATGCTAAAACTAGAAGAGCAAGGAAAGAATGTTATAGAAATGTGCAGCAGCCCACCATGCATACTAAACAATGGTGCCTTAATAGAAGCAGCCATAACAAAAGAACTAGGTATTAGTCCTGGAGAAACTACCAGTGACAAGAAATTCTCATATTATAAGGTTTCTTGCATAGGACAATGCGATAAGGCTCCTGCAATGCTAATTAACGGAAGACCATGCACAAGGCTAACTGAAGATACTATAATAAAAGAAATTAGAAAACTGAAGTGAATAGAATAATGCAAATACTAAAAGAGACTCGAATGGAAGCATTAAGAAAAGCGATAAGCATAGGCCCTCAAGAAACCATAAGAATACTCGAAGAAAAAGGACTAGTAGGAAGAGGAGGAGCAGCATACCCTACAGCAAAGAAGTGGAAGATAGCATTAGAAACAAAATCAGTAGAGAAGTATATAGTATGCAATGCTGATGAAGGAGAGCCAGGAACATTCAAAGACAACCACATAATAACCAATAATCCCAATACTATAATAGAAGGAATACTAATAGCAGCGCATACTATAGGCGCAGAAGAATGCTATATATACTTGAGAGGAGAATACGAGTACTTAAGAGAAAAGCTCGAAAAGAGCATAAAAGAAGTATTAGGAGAATCACCTATAAAACCAAATATTACCATAGTAAGAGGAGCTGGAGCGTACGTATGCGGAGAAGAAACAGCTATCATCCAGAGCATTATGGGATTTAGAGGTCATTCTACATACAAGCCGCCACACCCAGTAATAGAAGGATTATGGGGAATGCCCACCATTGTCAATAATGTGGAGACACTAGTATGCGCAGCGCAAGCACTATTATATGATGATTGGAATAAGGACTTAAGATTATACAGCATATCAGGCAATGTAAATAATCCAGGAGTATACGAGTTGCCGTTAGGCGTAAAGATAAAAGAAATAATCAGGATAACAGAGCCTCAAAACAGTATTAGGGCGATGTCATTCGGATGCTTCGGAGGCATAATGAGAGTGGATGAAGAATTGCCTGTAAATTATGAGACGTTGTGGAGTGCTAATTGCCATCACGGAGCATTCAGCATAATACTAATAGACGATAAGCAAAGCATTATAGACGTATGTCTTAGCATAGCAAGATTCTATACTTACGAGTCATGCGGAAAATGCACTCCTTGCAGGGAAGGAACCATTAGGATGCTTAACATACTAAAAAAGATTAGGGATGGCAAGGGAACCAATGATGACCTTAGGATAATAACAGAGTTTGCAGACCATGTCCAAGAAACGAGTCTTTGTGGACTAGGACAGACTTCAGGACAACACATAATATCAGCAGTAAATAATTTCAGAGAGGATTTCGAGGCGCTAATAAATGAAAATCAATCTTGACGGAGAAGAAATAGAATATAGTGGAGAAACAATACTGGAAATCTGCAAGAAACTAAAAAAGAATATTCCTACATTGTGCTATCATCCTAATCTCAAAGTAGAAGCGAGATGCAGGATATGCCTGGTGGAAATGGACGGTAAACTAGTAACATCATGTTCTACAAAACCAAAGGATGGGAGCACTATTAACACTAAGAGCGAAAGAGTAGTAAAGGCAAGAAGGATGAACATGAATTTGTTAAAGCCAAGCCTCCCAGAATACAAAGAATATGATGATTATGAGATATGCGGGATATACAAGGAAGTAGGACTGGGAGATACACAATTTGAGAATATCAAAGAATACGAGCCTGAACTAGGAGATGCTATAGTAAGGAATGATAATATATGCATTAATTGTGGTAGGTGCGTACTCACATGCGCTGACATCCAAGGAATATATGCTATAGATTTTAGGAAGAGAGCCCACTATGAACATGTAGCACCATACTCTAATAGGAACTTAGCTGAGGTTCCTTGCATTAAATGCGGACAGTGCATAATGAACTGCCCAGTAGGAGCTATTAGCGAGAGGAGTCATATCAAAGAAGTAGAAGAAGCACTAGACGATCCTAACAAGCATGTAGTTGCACAAACAGCCCCTTCAGTAAGAGCAGCACTCGGAGAAATATTTGGTTTAGAGGCTGGAACACTGGTTACCGGTAAGATGGTTAGCAGCCTCAGAAAATGCGGTTTTGATAAGGTCTTTGACGTTAATTTAGGAGCTGACATTACTATCATGGAAGAAGCGTCAGAATTCCTAAAGCGAGTAAAAGAAGGGGGCACGCTGCCTATGATAACAACTTGTTGTCCTGGATGGATACTGATGATGGAACACTTCTATCCTGAACTATTGCCTCACATGTCCACTTGCAAGAGCCCTCACGAAATGCTGGGAATGCTAATAAAAACATATTATGCAGAGAAGTCAGGGATTAACCCTAAAGACATTATAGTGGTTAGCATAATGCCGTGCACTGCAAAGAAATTTGAATCTACAAGACCTGAACTTGAAACGGGAGTAGACTATGTTCTAACGACCAGAGAACTAGGAAGGCTTATCAAAAAAAAAAAAATTGAGTTTAACATTCTTAAAGACGAGGATTTCGACAATCCCCTAGGAATAGCCACTGGAGCAGCTGCAATATTCGGTGCCAGTGGAGGGGTAATGGAAGCGGCCCTAAGAACAGCTTATGAGTTTGCTACAGGAAAGAGCGTTACAAAACTAGAGTTTGAACAGATAAGAGGAGTAGCAGGAATAAAAGAAGGAAGCATTATGATAGGAGATGATGAGATAAGATTTGCTTGTGCTAGTGGAGGAGCAAACATCAAAGAGTTATTAAAAAAGAAGGATGACTATCATTTTATAGAAATGATGGCATGCCCTAGCGGTTGTATAGGAGGGGGTGGCCAGCCATTATACAAGGACAATAACGTACTATTAAAACGAGCCCAGGCATTATACCAGCATGACAAGGACTTGCCATTAAGAAAAAGCCACGAAAACCCTATAGTAAAAGAATTATATAATGACTATCTTGGAGAGCCATTAAGCGAGAAGGCAGAAAGACTATTGCATACGACTTATACATTGAGGGATAGGTTTTAGGTGAATAACATGGAAGAATATGAGAACAAGAACAGTATAGTGGACTTGCAGGAATATAATATTGGCAGGGTACAAGAGAATATCGAATTATTATTGTATTCTAGCATATGCTTTATAGTCCCATTCCTATTAGGAGGGCCCCAGATAGTTGTAGGAGCTATTGTAAATACAATACTAGTATTATCCGCATTAAACCTTAAGATGAAGATGATTATTCCTGCAATAGTATTGCCTAGCATGGCAGTACTGCTAACTGGATTGTTATTCGGTCCATACTCCACATTCCTAGTTATTATGATGCCTTTTATATGGATAGGCAACCTCATACTAGTATTGTTATATAAGAAACTGTTATTGCAAAAGAAATATAATTTTATAGGAGTAATAATTATTAGTGCGATAGGAAAAGCATCATTATTATTCTTATCAGCACTACTATTATACAGTCTAGGTCTAATACCAATAGTAATACTTGGTAGTATGGGAATAATGCAATTGTATACTGCATTGCTAGGAGGCTTTATAGGACTAGGAGTGCATAATGCCAAGAAGAGATTGCATGCAATGAACAAGTATTAATGACATATACGATTATAAACAGGTGTTATTATGGAACTGACAGCAACGCAGTTGGTATGGATAATCCCATTACTCATATGGGAGGGAGTATGGAAAGGAATAGCATTATGGCATTCTGCCAGAAACAAGCACCTCGCATGGTTTATAGTATTATTTATTATGAACACTGCAGGATTACTCCCTATAATATACTTGCTGATAAACAAGAAGAAATAATAGTATAGATATGAATTTTTATGTTATGATAGTTGCATGACATGCTCCCTATACTCTTGTCTATTGTCATTATTGCATATTATTATAGGATGCTTATCAGGACATATACACTCATAATTGGCCTGTGCTATATCAAGAGTCCTGCCTGTAGTCCTGAATATGTCAAACAGTACTGGTATCTTATTGTCAGAATGCTCCTTAATCATGATGGTTTCTGCAAGGCTCAACCTCAATCCACCATCCATCCACTTCCTTGTAGAAAGTCTTACAGGATAATAGTCCGATAGATTGCCCGTCATACTATCATACCTTAGGAATATATCCATCCCGGCACAATGAGACTCATGAGCTATACTAATAAAAAGTACTGGTTCTCCCTGCGTAATACGTTTTAGCATAATTGCAGTATCACGATTCTTTTCGGGCTCTGACGATTCTATCCAATAGTTGTCTGGATGCCTACGTATATGCTTTGTTCCAAGTAACCCATCATCATATTCATAAATTCTACTAGCAATATCCTTAAAAGTGTTATGAGCATTATCATCCTGGGCGTATACTTGTAGGGCTATTCCTACAGAATCCTGGAACAGCCTCCTTATCTCAGTATTATACTTTGATGTTATCTTATGGTCCAATAATGATGATACTATCATGCTAGGAAACAATATCTTTTTAGCAATATTATCAGCTGTATCATCCTCATTCATAGCCATCTCTAAACCTGACAATACATCATTAAGAGTATACTCCTGAACAGCAATACTCCATAATGGCATCATAAGATTATCAAGGTGCCTTAGCTTATCGAACAAAGACTCGTATGACATGATGAGAGATAACAAACACGATTTATAAACATTATCATATTTTACTACTATATAGTTTAATCACATTATTTATCTAGATGGAGTCCCCTATCAAACTAAAGAAGTGGATAACCATACTAATTAATGGTGTATAGTACGTTATTTCATATAGTCTCCACAGCCAAATATTGAGATATATTTATATACTCTTCAACAAAAAAAATAGTATTACAATGGTGGACGACCAACTCTCGACATTTGTTAGGATTCAACTTGAAAGAGGATATACACGAGAACAAATAGCAGATTTTCTAATAAAGAAAGGATATAATCCTAGAATAGTAAGAGAAGCAGTATATTCTTCAGATAAGGCTTCGAAAGAGCATCATGGAAATAAGGCAGCACTCATAATAATACCCATAGTACTGGTAGTAATAGTAGGGGCAGCTCTTTTCGTATTCTTTACAGGTACAGAATGCAATAACAATATGGAATGTGATGATAATGAACCGTCTACAGGAAGCATATGCCTAGATCCAGGAAGCAGGACTGCAAAATGCATTAACCCCCTCATGTTTGATATAAGAGGAACAGAAAATAAGATTGGAATTGAGCTGGGAGGATCTGTTTTATTTAGGGTGGAAGAAAAGGAACACATACTATTACTCAAGGGAATTGAAAATAATGAGGCCTCAATCATACTATATTCTAGTCCTCGAGAATACACTATAGGGTTAGGGGAGCATATTGAAGTAGACTCAAACAATGACGGAGTGGAAGACCTGCATATCGGACTAATAAGCATAAAAGATAATACTGCTGAATTTGAGATTAGTACAATAAGCCAGATAGGAAGCATTGATATCAACATATACAGCGCAAAAGATACATATGAGATGGGAGAAGAGTTTACGGCAGAATACACGATAGACTATGTGGGCGATTCTTTTAGAGCCGTAGTACTTGTTACATACTCTCGCGTAGGAGTGGAAAGGGAACAATATAGTATGAGCAGGGGAACACTATCTGAGGAAAACACCTATCTTGCCAAAAGAAACCTAAATGCTTTTAGAATGGATGAGAGAGAATACCATAGTGGAACGGATTACTTTTTTGAAGAGGGAGAATATATCTTTAAGGTATCGGTCTTTGAATGCGAACAGCTAGAAAGCGAGCTTAATAGGGATTGTAATGCGATGAACTCAGATGATATCGTACGTAGTACCCCTCTAGTAAGCAATCAAAAAACAATACTCGTAAGAGGAGGAATAAGCCCTGTAGAATGCTTGTCTAGTGATGATTGTTCAGCCTGTGAAGGATGCAGAGATGGAATTCAGTTATGCGAATCTGGTAGTGCAAAGTGTATGGATTGTTTCATGGATTCACAGTGTATACAAGGATATAAGTGTAAAGAGAATACATGCATAAAGTGGGAGTGTGACTTTGATGCCCAGTGCAATGAGGATAGCAACATACAGATGGGGAATTGCATTGACAACAAGTGCGTATACACTCCCATACCCGATGTACTTACTGAGGAGGATACAGCCGAGCAGGATACGGAGGTGTGTGAACCCATTATTGTTGACTGCGGTAGAAGCGATTCCGTAAACGAATGTTTTATGGAAGCAGTCGATAATTGTTGTCCAGCTACTATAATGACTGATATAGAAATCGAAATATTCGGAATGACAATATACACGGAAACATATAGAGAACTTAAAGGAATGGAAAATGACAAGTGCATATTCTATGAGAGAACAGACGATATTAGTCTGGATTACTCAGCCGAGGCAAGACAAGGAATGCTCGATAGTGGCATGACAGAAGAAGAAATAGAAGCTGCCCTAATCGAGCAGAATCAGATGGCAAGAGATGAAATAATAGGAGAAGAGGGCACTTGCAAGTATCCTGTCAGCGACTTAAAAGTAAGGCTGAACAACGAGAGAAGAGGCATCTTTATCATGACTTCAGAAGACGTAGCCAAGTATGCATGCACAGGATCCAAATATGACCAATTGCAATAGCATCATTACTAACAAATAAGGATATAAGCCTTCATAAACTGGCAAAGAATGGCCAATACCAGATAATAATATAGAGATATTATGGTTTTATAGAGAAGTGCATAACACGTCTTTTCTTAATGGTGACGCACTAACCTACTAATCGTCAAACATAAAAACAGGAAGACCATACATTGCATATGGCAGAGCTTGACATCACATCATCTGATGACGCGCCTATAACAAGCAAAGACGTATTATCAGATAGTGCAAAAAAGGAGTTTTTAGAGGCAGTGCTAAGAGTCAATCCTAACGCTGACATTAAGCTCATAGAAAAAGCATATGACTATGCAAGAAAAGCTCACGAGAACCAGAAGAGGGTTTCAGGAGAGGCCTATTTCGCACACTTACTCCATACAGCATACATATTATTGGAATTGAAACCCGGCAGCAGTACACTAGCAGCAGGACTATTGCATGATATTCTAGAGGATACTAAGACAAAGCCCGAGACTATAAAAAAAGAGTTTGGTAGTGAAATACTAACATTAATAGAAGGAGTATCCAAGATAGAAAAGCTAGGCTTAACCAGGAATGCAAAGGAGTCAGAAAACCTTAGGAAGATAATACTGGCCATGTCAAAGGATATCAGAATAATATTAATCAAGCTTGCAGACAGGCTCCATAACATGAGAACACTAAAATACCTTCCTAAAGAGAAACAAAAAAGAGTCGCTAGAGAAACCATAGAAATATTCTCTCCTATAGCATACAAGCTAGGGATGTACAAGATAAAAGCAGAGCTTGACGACTTGTCCATGAGATTTCTAGAGCCGGAAACATACCAGGAGCTAAAAGCAAAAGTAAGAGATACAAGAGAGGATAGGGAAAAGAGCATTAACGAGGCTATAAGCCTGATAGAAGGGAAACTAAAAGAGCGCAATATAAATGCCAAGATATACGGCAGGGCAAAACACTTTTACAGTATAATCAATAAGATGAAAAAGAAGAACCTTACATTTGAAGAGTTACACGACCTGCTCGCAGTAAGAATCATAGTAGACAGCATCGAAGACTGTTACAGAATATTAGGAATGATACACGAGCATTTCAGACCGATACCAGGAACTATGAACGATTATATTGCTAATCCCAAACCAAACATGTACCAGTCATTGCATACTGATGTTGTATGGAAAGGAAAACCATTAGAAATACAGATTAGGACTTGGAACATGCATTATATAGCTGAATACGGAATAGCAAGCCACTGGAGATACAAGGAAACTGACAGGGACAAGAAGTTTGACAGGAGGATAGGATGGCTAAAACAAATACTCGAATGGCAGTTATCAGAAGATAATGCCGATAAGTTCATAGAGAATTTCAAGATAGACTTGTTCCAAAACGAAATAGTCGTATTTACTCCTAAAGGAGATCCTATAGTATTGCCTGAAGAGAGCACAGTAATAGATTTTGCTTATGAGATACACACTGACATAGGAAATAGAATGGCAAGAGCCAAAGTCAATAATGTCCCTGTGCCATTAGACAGAACATTAGAACCAGGCGATATAGTAGAAGTACTAACACAGAAGAATGCCAAGCCCTCAAGGAGCTGGCTCCAAGTAGTAAAGACCACGAAAGCAAGGCAGAAGATAAGGCACTCGTTAGGATTACAGTCAGACGGGGATCAAAAAAGCAAGAGAGATGATATTGAAGGGATAGAAAACATACTTCGACAGGTATTGCAGGACAGCAAGAGACAATTAAGATACAGCAAGTGCTGCAATCCCCAAATAAAAGATCCTATAGCAGGACACATTATGAAAGACGGGAGAATAGCAGTCCATAAGAAGGATTGTGTAAACCTAAGAGCAAGAGCAGACCCTCAGAGCATAGTACAGCTCAACTGGAAGGCAGCCTCTAAAGAAGCCAACACTACACTAAGAATAGAGATTACTGACAAGATAGGAATGCTAGCTGACATACTAAACAGCATAGCCCAGCTCGCAATCGATGTTAGGAGTGTTAGGACAAAACAAGGAAGAGAAAGCGTATTCATATTCTTCGAACTAACCGTAGGAGATGAGAGTGAACTCGAACTATTATATGATACCCTAAAGAATATTGAAGGCGTAAAGAATGTTGAGAGCAGCCGCAAGAAAGGATTCAGACTATTCTCATAAAATTATTTGCGTGCAAACCTAACAATTAATATTATCATCAATACCATTAATAGTGTTATAGCAATAAGACTGATGATAAAAGAGGTCATCCTCACAGGACTATCTACTCGCACATCCTCATATTCCACCACTTCTTTAACAGTCTCTACATCTATTATTGGCTCTAATACACTATTATTATCTTCCACAATATTGCTTATAGGAGCGTATACTCCAAAAGTGCCATAATATGATGACACGTATTCTAGATGCAAAACGCCGTTATTATAATAGTATTCAGGGATTATACTGCGATTGTCTTCAATCCTCCTCACTATAATACTATCATGCTCTTCAGTAGTATTAATCATCAAAGATATCCTATATTCGTGATAATTAGTATTATTTCTCTGATTAACAACAAACGGATTTCCTATAATAATATAAGAATCGTATTCCAAACCATCAATGACTGAAAGCTCATGATACTCCAGTATTATATCCTCATTAGATGTATCTCCTATAACTTCTAGTTTTAGTAGTTGATTTCGGACCAGATCATTATACAATGCACTATCATTGTTATTCCTAAAATAGAATCTCATAATGCTCTCAGATAAGATGATCTCATTATCCTTGCTCTCCTGAATAATAGGATTAGGAGCGCTAATGCCACTTGAACCACCACTAGGCGTAGTGCTCGTAGCACCCATAGTGCTATCAGACAAAACTTCATAATTTCTAGTATAGGACAATGGGAATATTATAGTATTGTTTTCTTTATCAAAAGCAAACAGCGAGAACGATTTATTAGTATTAGAAGCATATGAAACAATGCATTCAAGACCATTATATATTTCCGTGCACTCCAAAATATTATTGCTGTCATTAATATATCCTGTAACAGGAGCGTCGAACACTGCGTTTAACTCTAGTGATTGTGCATGGAATACGCTGTTATTAGCAGGTGTAATATTCAATAATAAAGGATTAGCAGTGTCATATACCAAAAAGCTAATATTTACAGTATCATTAACATTACCTACATTGTCCATAATATACCATCTTATATTATGAGTAGTATTATGGTATTCTGTCCTCTCATCATATAATATCCTGTTGTGCGTATGATTAATTGGATTTATGGATACGGGGGTTTCGTTAACACCATTATAATTCATAATAGCACCTTCTATATTAATAACATCAAAACCGGTGATTATTTCAGGAGTAAAGGTTCTTGATGTAACAATATTAGGCGATAATCCATAGATTATAGGAGGATTATTATCAAGGCCCCCTACTATTAAGCTAAATTCTTTTAAGTATACTATAATGTCATCATCAAAAACATGATAGCAGGGCATACTATTATTAGCATCAATGCAAATATCAACCATATAATAATCTGACAGAGTGCTGTAATTATTATAATAGTATACTACACTATTATTGCCTCCCAATCCCTTCAAACGAACTCTTATATCATCGTAAGAGCCTTGTCTAAAAACATTATCATAATCATTAATGCCAATACTAGTAACATTATGGCCGATTATAGGATAGTATATACTATTAATCTCATCAATATTATGGAGCAATGACAGCTCTCCATCATACCAGTCTATCATTGACAAATTTATATTGTCAAAATATATTATCGCATCCTCCAACAATATCTTTAATGTCATATTATCATAATCGCCTGTATTAACTATGCCTTGAATAGTATTATTGTACTCGTCCAATAATAACGCATCAACAATCATATCACCAAATATTTCATTAAACCTAAGACTAATATTAATATTACCGTGAAAGAACAAACTCTCTTCTAACAATGCAGTATTATATGCATTGTCAGTTACTATAAAAGATATATTATTCTCTCCTATAGTCGTATTATGATAGAATGATATATTATGGTTGTTTCCTGAAAGATTCTCAAATAATAAGTATGACACATCATTATTTACCATTATAATGCGCTTATATCCTGAGCCGACCTCATCATAAAGGGACAGTGTAATGTTCAAAGGCACATAATACTCTCCCCAGTCCATAATATCATAGCCGACTTTCAGTATTTCAGGCATAGTAAGATCTATAGTATAATTATAAGATAATGTTACATTGTTGCCTGCTGTGTCATTGGCATATAACAATAAGATACTATTAGTGGTATCAGTAAGATTGTAGTATGGCATTATCGTCTCATTGTTGTCAATTATTATCCATTCATCGCCTATACTGTACATAAAACTGTCTACATCTGTAATTTCATCATATACACTAAAATGAAAAGACTGATTATAATGAATAATGCTATTATTGGCAATAATTCCATCCGATAATATTATAGGAGGATTAGTATCTAATGTAAAAGTAACACTGCTACTATTAATGTTCCCAGCCTTATCACGCACCCACACAGTCCAAGTATTAGAACCCTCATTAGCTATAAGACCAGACCAGTTCAAACCACAATCTTGAGTACTACTATTATGAGTCGAGTTGCCCCACCAAACAACATCACAATTAGCATCGTAATAAGAATAGTTGATTATATTTATCTGATGATTATACAATATGCTTTCAGGATAATATATATTTATCATAGGAGGAATTGTATCAACAGTCATAACATAATAGTCAGATGCTCCTACCCTACCCACATAATCACTACAATAGACTCTAAAAGAATGTAAACCATCATCAATATCCTCATAAAGATACCATGCATATCTTTCATCATTATTCACAGACATAGAAATGTTATGATTATCAGTGCCAATATTGCACCATACTACTGGCTTATCAAAATAAGCATTAAATAATAATGTGTTTTGACCAGTATATGAATTATTATCTATTGAAGATAGGTTTATTATAGGCGGATTAGTATTAACTTCAAAAAAAACATATTCTATTAGTGTTATGGTATTATTCTGATATGATAATGTTGCATTCATTCTAATAGTGTGATTCGCATTATCAAGTTCAGATATAGTAATGTTATTGCAGCCTAAAATCGTATTATATTCTTCGTCATTAAGAGTATAGCCACATTCTATCAAATCATAATATGTTATGCCATTGCCATGTATAATATCGTATTCGAGCATAACAGTATTATTAACATGATAATCATCAGGGCTAATGATATCTATGCTTCCTATGACATAGTCTATTGTTGCAGAAACATTTATCCTCGAATAATTCCTGTTTGTTTTAGCATCATATATCATAATACCATTATCATACAATACTTGTTCAAGCTCTTTAGTGGTCTTGGTTATGCCAATATTATCATAGTACTGTTTTAATAGTGCGATAAGGCCTGATACATGAGGTGCTGCCATGCTAGTACCGCTCCTCAGCCTATAAGAATTCATTAGATCACTGCTATTAATAGCGCTACCAGGAGCAACCAATGACACCATGCTATTCCTATTACTAAAGGATGATATGGTATTATCCTTATTTGTAGACGCTACCCTTGTAGCATTGTATATGCATGCCGGAGCAGAGACCCCTACAACACCATCGTTTCCTGTAGATATTATTACGCTGATATTCCTACTGACCGCATAATCTATAGCATCCGCATACAGGGGATGGTCAGAGTCACACATACTGTTAAAGGTATTCTTGCTACCCAGGCTCATACTTATAGCAGATACATTATGATAATAGCTATTGTTTACGCACCAGTATATTCCTTCAATTATGTTGCTGTCCCTACCCCAACCATAACTATTGAGTGCCTTAACCACTAATAATCCTGTATCATGAGCAACACCCAACATATCATTATCAGCACTGATGATTCCAGAAACATGAGTTCCGTGGCCATGATAGTCTAAAGGATAGCTGTTATTCGCAACTAGATTAATGCCGTCAATAATCCTAGGACAGTCATCATAGCTAACTACCTCCAGTACAGTACCGTTTAATGCCTTGCTGATAATAAATCCTTCATCATTCTTCATTATATCAGTGACCATTCTTATAAGGATAGTATCACCAGGAACGCTAACTGACCAAAAGTTGTCATCATATTCAGTAAGGTTTTGATATACATTATGATCAGCGTCCATAATCAGTATATAATCATAATAGGCTTCAAGCTTCATAGTCTCAAAGTAGACTGCAATACTATCAGCTCCTTCTAATGTGATATTCCAAGTATTATCATAATTGTTAGGATAAGGACTAGGAGAAGATATAATGTCATCCAACACGATTATATTACCTTCAACCTCATATGAGCGTATGTTACAATTCCCGAAAGCATCATGAGTATAGTCTATACCAGTATCAATAATGCACACTGCCTGGCCAACACCTGTAATGTCATTATTGTTAACCTTTGTGCTAATAATATCCCCTCCTATCAAAGGAATACTATCCTGCAGATGAGCGTATACTATGCCATCTTTAACTACACGAATTCCAGGATTATTATCCATTAGGACAGCTTCATCTTCAGAAAGCATCATTATATGAGCATTAGAATATCTCAAACTTCCTATAATCCTATCATCATGGACATCGTTAAAATCACTCTTCACAATATTCATATTCATGCTCTGTACGCCTATAGCACTATTAGCATTGTCTTTACCACCATCATCATAATATACTATATATCTTTCCTTGCCGTCAGCACTCCTAACTAGCTTTGAATCGTCCATATCAATAGCACTAGCAGTAGTAATACTAACCAGTAATAATAGAACTAGCATTATAGGGTATTTCATTATATGAGAGTAACACATTGAGTATAAAAAGCTTGTGAACACCACGCACTATGCCAATGGAATAATACTAAAAAAGTTTTGTTAAACAGGTTATACTGAGAATGTGCTCAGAGGCATCCCGCAGCTGGTACTAGGAGCATATGATGCTCCTCCTTTCTTGCTGTAATAAAGCCAGTATCCTGCTCCAGGATTCATATAATGCCCTGCATTAACATTCAAAGGTATCCATGGCTGTGGATTATTAGGCTCCCAATAAGTCCATAATGACGGCAGGGGAGTATCCCATGCATTGGAGAGCAATGTGGATAGAGCGCAGTATGATGACATTCCATCCCCATAAATGTTAGGACCATTATAATATTTTAGGCCGTAACTATTCATAGGAGCCCCTTCCATCCCATAATATCCTATAAGATTCCATCCCTCAACTATCGTCTTGGCAGGAGGGGTTACTGCAGGGTTCATCAGACTTCCTCCTACAGTAATATTGATATCATCAGTGGCGAGTACCCAATATCCCCATCCAGGATGCATATGCGTTAGGCTGTTAGGACCTTCAGGACTCCATACCATCCAGTTCTTTCCATCAAAGGCCCATATTGCTGCAATACTATTCTCATGTCCTTCGAATATCGACTCTATACTGTTATCTGATAATGCTATAGGAATACTTATGAGATTCCACTTCTTATTAAGCACTATCTCAAAAGTCTTGCCTCCAACCTTATAGTACTGGACTGATGATGACTGTTTTCCTACATTGTCAGTGCATGTCAATGACAGCTTGTGCCATGATTCCTTCTGGAAGTTCATAACAATACTGTCTCCTGACAAGCAGCACTGTCCATCATCCATCTCTCCATCATAGATTCCACAATAGTCCTGCGTAACATCATCCCCATTAAACTCTATGATAAAGCACATCTTACTGACACCGCTAGGATAGTATCCTTCGTCAGCGCATGATATGGTTATAGGAGTGCTTAGGGTTACTTCCCAGCATTCACTACCTCCATTTTCTCCACAATGCAATGGGGCTTCAGGATAGTATGGGCTGCTAGTACCGTCCCAGTAGCTCTTATAATGGCCTACCTCCTTGTTTATGGTTGGAAGAGTCTTGTCCATGAATATGCAATCCCACATTATTGTATCATCTACATTTCCTGGAGAATCAGTATAGTATTCTATTACGTAGCATGCCTCTACTCCCAGAGGGAATGGCCCTTCATACTCTGACCATGAATTGCCATTATAGTTAGGAGCCCATGAAGAGCAAGAGTTAAGACAGTATTCCTCACTTACTATATGATACCTATAGTAATGGTCTGCCATTATACAAGCATCTATACTATCATTAATATTCAATACTACACGAGATTCCGTGTCAATCCATTGAGCCGATCCATTATTATAGTATGGCATGGTATAATCGATGTCTATGCATACAGGAACATCAATAATATCGTATTGGTTTATTATTAATAGTGTTCTGTTCCTGTTATCCTCATCCAATAATATCATACCATTATCGTATAGCACTGGAGTATTACCGTCTAAACCGTATAATGGCTCCTCCCATACCAATAAGTGTTCATTGCTTAATATAGATTCTGGGTCATAATAGTATTCCTGCAATGTTAGGTTATAGTATGTTATGCAATCAGCATCATCATAGTATGACAATGGCATATCATATGTTATCATACCAAGACTCGTGTTTAGCATAAACGATACATCTAATCCCTCGCCATCTATTATGACTCCGTTCTCGTCCAATAATTGTTTGCAGAATGTTATGCTTCCTCTGAATGATTCTACTATTATTATTTCGTCTATCTGATTAACTACAAGCAATGTCCTATCAGGACTATCAAGAGTCAAACTAATAGTATAATCCCCATATACAGGCTCATAATAAGGAGAGAGCCACTTAACATTATCAGGACCATCAATAACCTCACTGCCAAAAACATAGTCTCCCAACTCCAGTTCATCATATAATAAACACTCAACATCATAAGAATCATACGACAACGGAGTGCTAAAAACAGCATCATCCAATCCCATCATAGGAACAGTAAAAGTAGTATTCAACCCAACACCACTAATAACAGTACCATTCTCATCAAGAACCCTCTTACAAACATTAATACTACCAAGCACAGGATCATCCGGAATAGGAGTGTTGAAACCTACACAATAATAAGTACCACCCATAACAGGATTATCTATCCTATCATAATTGTCAAAGTTTAGTATGTCCTTATGACAATAGAATTCTGCACTATAAGAGTCCTGCAAGTCTCCAGGAGGATTTGCAAAAGGCAGATATCCTTCTTGTAATACTTCCCTAACCCATATCCTGTTAAAGCCTTCCAAATCAGATATGGTTACTATTGCAGGCCCATCAACAGTAGTAGTACTAGTAAAATTCTTCCAATAACCAGCACCATCTGATTCCAACGCATAACCTACATGGTCTCCTGGAAGCTTAACAACATCAAAACCATACTGGAAGTCCCAGTCCTCCTCATACCAGCAGTATCCTTCATTATCCTCCAAGAAAGATTCTATTACTGCAGGAGTAATCTGAGTTGGCTTTAGAGGATTAACAGCAAGACCCCAGTCAGGAAGATAAGACTCATCCTCACACACTATCTTATAAGCCTTAATAGTAACCGGTTCAGGCTCAGGAACAACACCATACTTGTTCCTAACAACCAAAGTCCTATCAGGATACTCCTCAGACAATACAATAGTACCATCAGAATAATCCACCAAAGGACCACCATCAAGACTATACAATGCTCCATACCAGAATATCATATCCTCATAATTATTAATAATCTCAGCATCATAATAATAACTGCCCAAAACCAGCTCATCAAACAACACACAGTCCAGACCATCATCATAAGACAAAGGCAGAGCCCAATCTACAAAGCCAAGACTAGTATTAAGCCTAAAAGACACATCAAGACCATTACCATCAGACAAACTACCCTGAGGATCTAACAGTTCCTTACAAAAAGTAATACTACCAAGAACAGGATCATCCTCACATGTCAGCCATTCAAGATAGCCCTTGTCTACATTGCAGTCTACAAAGTTCTCGTTAACCTTTGATACAGCATCATTAAGATCGCTAACGCTAGCGCTATAAGGGGATAATACACTATTATCTCCTCCTAATACTTTCTCTGCTATATCCAATAATTGATATACTGTTATTCCTTCAAACTTACCATATTTAACATATAATTCTCCTATGCTTACATCAAGTCCAGGTGTAATAAGTCCTATACCTGCATCGCTATAAAGCACGTTTAGCTTGAGTGCTGTTACCTGTCCTGCAAACACATTAGTCTGGCTGCTATCAGGATTAGTATAAGATTGTGTTAGTGATGATGGGGTTCCTCCTTCAGGAAGATAATCCTTAACGTATTCTGGACCTGTAAAAGTCATGTTATATCCTATGCCTACTATAAGACTACCTCCTATCACATAATCCCAGTTATTGTCACGCATACTGCCAGGACCACTATTGCTAGGGCTTCCCCAGCCTCCCTGACTCTGGGTGCAGAAGTCCCCTATTTCAAAAGGACATAATACGTCATCATCATAGTATAAGCATAACTGGTTTAATGATACACTGTTAGAACTGCTCGTATCATTCGTCGAATGCATATATACAATGTTGCCTCCCATGCCAAAATAATATGTTCCAAGGTATTCCAGAGTAGTATTCATAGCGCAAGGCTCAATATCATCTTCTACTACGTGTCCTGTAATCCCATTAATCTCCATATAGAATTCTTCGCCAGTCTGGCACTGTCCAGGATTGCCCCTTTCTACAACTCCTTTAACAACATGACTTCCTTGCATAGGAATATCGATTATTGTACTGTCTGTTGTCTTCTTGCTATGATGGGCCTCGCTTACTACGCTCATATGAACATCAAATATCATATCAGCATCTGGGCAATATACAGTATTATCGGATATACGATCAAATGCTGCGCATATAGGATCTAGGCTCTCAGGTCCTTTAATGATAGGATGGCCAAAATAAGAGTGGACTGCCATTACATAACTGGCATCCTCAGGAACTATTAATAAATCGTTAACCTTCATGGTAATACTCGCATAATCCTTATTGCTAGGGTCAGGGACATCATGAATAAAATTAGTGGCTGTAATAGTATCATACTGGCTTGTACTCCTCATTAGTACAGCATACCACTGCTCATAATGCTGTACTACATTCCTCCTTCCTATATAACCGTCAAAAGAAGACAATGAAACCTTATATGTTCCTTTAGGAATATGAGCTGATACGAGTTCATGAGCAAAACTCCATCCCTTATCAGCACGCATCCTATTATTAAATTCTACTATTATCCTGCCTTCTTTCTCTTCGAAAGGACATGAAAACGATGGTATCTTAGGCCAGCATTGTACACCTACTTCCTGCGCATCACCATCTGATATGCAATGAGCTTCATATTCTTCTGCTAATACAAGGCTAGGCATAACCAGTACCAATAGAACTAATCCTACTATCAAATACTTCTTATTCATCAGGCATCCCCTCTGTATGATTATGAATCATTTCTTCTTCCTAGAGCCTAAGAAGTAGAGTCCTGCTATGATAACAAAGACTAACAGTATCACTATCCAGCTTATAGTGCCTCCTACTCCTGTAGCGAATCCTGTAAGAGTAGTCATAATGCCCCTATCGGCAGTCTCAACTTCTGATTCAACTAGTGCTCCTCCTAGTACGACTTCGGACTCGCAAGTACGATCCTCTGTAGGCCTGTCAGTCTCGACACCACAATCATTCCTGTCTACGCAAACCCTTCTCTGTTGCTGGTTAACGCAGTCAGTCCATTCGCTGCATATCCAGTTAGGAACGCAAGCGCCAGAACCAGTAGTATCTACAGTATCATCATCGACACTGGTGCTTATAGGAGGTATCGCTATACCACTCCCTCCAGTGGTTCTTCCTCCCGGGCTTCCTCCTCCACCTGCAGTACCAGCACCACCTCCAGTGCCACCACTAGCAACTTGTACGCATCCAGTGCATGTTATAGAAAAGTCATATCTTGTAATCCCAAACTTCTCGTAAGGATGAGATCCTAGAAAGTAACGATTGCCATCATCACCAATAAGATAGAATTCTATAGGGGCATTCAAAGATGCGCCTTCAGAAGGGGTAATAATCATGATATAAGGGCTGTAACCATAGTTACCATTCCGTGTAGCCGAAATACCTACTGGTACCGCTCCAGGAATAGGGGGTACCTTGTCATGATATGCCTCTATTAGCATATTATTAGGTACTTGCTGGCCGTTAACCAGTATCTGTCCATAAAACTGGTGCGGCTCTGCAGGCAGTATTGGCAGTCCAGGACTTGGTATTGGTGCAGGCTCATCTGCAAGAACTATGCTAGTACTGACGAGGATTATTGTGAGCAGAATGAGTGTCTTATATTGTATATTCATGATATCACCTATTACTATGATTGAGTGGGTACTAATAATAATTTAAAATGTTTTGGTATTTTGGACTTATTCTAGCTACTTATCCATACATGCCTGGCCAGCAGGAAGTGGACACTGCATATCCTGCAGGTG
>JBLKOQ010000023.1:0-19709 GCA_047602885.1 Candidatus Woesearchaeota archaeon
TTTTTTCATCAAATTCACCTCTAAGAAATCCAATACAGAACTACTATTTAAACGTGTCGATTAATAAACACTGTCAATAATGACAAAGCTTATAAGAGGCTAGTTTTCGCTATTCGTTATCCGCCCATAGCTCAACGGCAGAGCATTCGGCTGTAGATGATGCGTTGATTAGGCAGTATTGCTATATGTGAAACGTGTTCAGCCGTTCCCGAAAGGTTCCCGGTTCAAATCCGGGTGGGCGGACATCCTTCATAATCAACAACCCCACCCTAAAGGGCGCGGTATGTTGGAGTTAATGGTTAAACTGCTATCGGCCTATAGACCGAGGTATTTAACCCCTCCATTAACTAATAATAATTGTAATAGCGTGTTTCATACTATTGGCACTTAACAGAAAGAATTACCTATAACATATTATTATAAACCTTTTATTATTACTATTAATCATGAATATCGAGCATGTTAATGCAAACGTACTATTCAACGTAGTATTACCAGTGGATGATATTGGAAGATTGTTGCACGAAAATAATGTTTTTAAAGTTGCTTTTTGCACGACAACACAGTTTATTCCACAACTGGATTCAATGCTAAAACAATTGGAGGATTCTGGCATTAAAACAGTATTATTTAAAGGTCGTCATACTAGGAGTCCCGGGCAGGTATTGGGGTGCGACGCTCCTATCATAAAGAATGATGAAGCAGACTCTTTCTTGTATGTAGGGGACGGGTATTTTCATCCTAATGAGATACTATTGCATAATAACAAGCCTGTTATAGCATACGATCCTTTCACTCATAACCTAAAAGTATTAGATCCTAATGATGTCGATGAGATTAAAAGAAAGAAGAAGGGAATGCTCTTAAAGTTCTTGTCATCAAAAAATATAGGTGTAATAGTAAGCGTTAAGCCAGGCCAGAATTTTTATAGGGCTTCATTAAAGCTAGAGAAGAAGTATCCTGACAAGACATTCTACTATTTAGTATTCAATACCATTGAGTTTGGCCAATTAGAGAATTTTTCTTTTGTGGAATGCTTTGTTAATACTGCCTGTTCGAGGATAGGTGTTGATGATATCGACAAGTTTCATAAGCCTGTAGTTAATCTTGAGGATGTATTGGAGGACTATAAGTGACTAGCTCTTTTTTCTCCCTTTCTTGTTCATGTCTTTTCTCATTTCCTTAATCTCGTCTAGCAATGACTGGTTTATTTCTTTTAGCATCATGGTCTGGTCCACATGCTCTCTCATTACTATGGATAATTCTTCTTTGACATCCGCATTTAGTTCTGATACTACAAACAATATCAGTAGTGTTAGCCAGCTGAATATTGCCCCTATCATGAACCAGCTTAGAGTGCCTCCTGTAGTGATAAAAGTGTTCCTTATTAGTACGAATCCTACTACCAGTACTATTATGCCCAGTATTAGGAGTATTACTTCAAACATAGTCACTTTTCTTTTAGGAGGCTGGTTGGTGCCTAGCATACCACAATAATCCGCAAACAGTTTATAAATGTTTCTCGTCTTTTAGGTGGTTATTGTTATGTGGCTGTCCGGGCTTATTCTATCGTGCATTGCTCTTCCCATACCAAAACCTATGTATGCTAATGCGTCTTCTATTCTCATGCCGAAAAGTCCCATGCTGCCCCCTGCCCTTATCATCCTAGAATACTGTACTCTTTCCAGTCCGTATTCTTCTTTTAGCACTTCTTCTACTCTCTCAAAGCTTCCTATCTCGTCTACCAAGCCATGTGAGAGCGCTTCTCTTGCAGTAAATATTATGCCGCTCCTAATCATCCTCAATTCTTCTTCTGTCCTCTCATGCAGTCCTCTTGATGCTTCTACATCATCATAGAATATATTGTGTATCTCGTCTATTTTGGCTTGGAGCAGTCTTGACTCTTCTTCAGTGGCATTCCTGAATGGGCTTCCTAAATCCTTATATTCGCCGCCTGTAACTCTTACGTATTGTATTCCATATTTCTCGAACAGTCCCGAGAATTCGAGGTATGATGCTATTACTCCTACGCTGCCTGTTACTGCTAGCTCTTGTATTATGATATGGTCTGATGCTGAAGCGGCCCAGTATGCTCCTGAAGCGCCTACCTCTCTGATATATGTTATTACAGGCTTCTTTTCTGAAGCCCTTTTTATGGCTTGTACTATCTCGTATGATGCTACTGCCGTTCCCCCTGGACTGTCTATAGATATTACTATTGCGTCTACTGACCTCCTATTAGCGGCCTCGTCTATGAGCCTGGCGTATTCGTCACTGCTTATTACAGGAGAGCTGAATAGTGTTTGTGGCGCTCCTTGCGTTGTTAGCACTCCTCTAATCTCGATTAATGCAACATTGCCAAAACCCATTCCTATAGTTTGGCCTGTTATTAGCAACCCTGATATTATGGATACTACCAAGTATATTATGAATGCTGTTCCGAGCATCCTAAAAAATGATACTTTCTTCTTATCTTCTGCTGCCATTCTAAGCCCTCCTCTCCTCGATTATTCTTATTCCGCTGATATATTCAAACATTGTCCTTCCTCTTAGTACACTGTATGATATGAGTTCTGCAAATATTACGGCCCACACTAATAATGATAATGCGGGGTTAGGCAATGAGATTATCCATAATGCAAAGAACCCTGCATAAAGCAAGCTGTATTTTAGCAGTGATATGCTGTTTGCATTATTGTCTTTTTGTTCTATAGTTATTCGTGTAAGCATCATGCCAAAAGTCTTGTTGTATAATGTCATAAAAGTAAACGCGTATGCTATTGCTACTATTGAGAGCAGCGCGCTATACATTATGGTATTGGCAATGTTCATCATTAGTATGCTGTCTGCTAGCTGCAAGTACAAAATGGGAGCAAGGAATATTGTTATTATGAAATAGTCTGTTATTAGGGCTCCCGCCCTTCTAAGGCCACTGGCACTATTGCTTTGTTTGCTTATCATAATATTGTCAGTATCAGTTGCTTCTGATGCTGCATTGGATACTGATATGTTTGATTCTATGTGTTTTGATGCCGTTTTTCTTTTTGTTACCTTTTTTTCTTTCTTTCTTGTCTTAGTCTTGCTCGCAGTCTTAGTAGTCTTTTTTGCATCACTTTTGAGCGTTTTTAGTTCCATAACTAATGTTTATTATCAATTCCTTATATTATTATCGGTACATTCTTTCATAACCCCAATAAAAAAACATTCTTTAAACGATACGTTTAAAAAAGGAGGTTGGGTTTCTGCATATATGAATAAAAGAAAACCCCGTATTATAAGGGATAAGAGTGGCAAGGAATTATCTGCTGAAGAGATAGAACAGCAAGAGATTAGGAGAACAAGGCTTCCGAGGGGCAATGAGACTTTAGGCATAGTAGACCAGAGGCTTGGTGCTGGCAGGCTAAAGGTTAGGTGCCTGGACTCTAAGGAAAGGGTATGCAGAATACCAGGAAGGCTCAAGAGGTTCTTGTGGGTTAGAGAGAATGATATTGTTCTTATAGAGCCTTGGGAGCTGGACAGTAATGCCAAAGGAGATGTTATCTTTAAGTATAGAAGGAGCCAGGTTGACTGGCTCAAAAAAAATGGTTATCTAAAGGATTTGACAGAGACTGACGAGTTCTAAGGTTTATATTCAGACTCATATATCTTTGATATGGTCTTTTCGTTGCTGGACCTCATTTTCTTCATTAACTGCTGTGCCTCTTTAGTAGGCCCTTCAAGAGTCTTGCGATAACCGCTCCCATCACTATTGCCCATGTAATCCTCTATTCTTTCCATAGTCATTATTTGCTGTTGGTTTCTCAACTCTCCTAGTACTCCTACTGCCCTGCCCGCCGTCTCCAGATGTCCAATAAGAGACGATGAGGATCCTTGCATTCCTTGTGCAGTATCATGGATCTCTGCTGTTTCCTTAAGGTATTCGGATACTGTTGTTCCCATAATATATATTGCCTTACATACAGTACTCTGAGCTTTCATGTAGTCTATCATATTATTCACTGTCTGAGCCTGATCCATTGCCAGTGCATATTGCTGTCCGCTCAGCTGGTCTTGCGCATGTAGGTCTGTTAATGCTCTTTGTAATCTGTTCTTGTCCAGTATCCATGCATTCCTCTCACTCTCAGTAGGATTTTCTATTTTCGATTGTATATGTTCTTCAAGTATTGCATTCGTGTCGACTATTCTCTTGTTCAAGTCATCTTTTCTGTTAGCCAATACCTCTGTAGTATTGTAAAGCCTTTCTTCATACATTCCAAGTCTTTCAGTAATAGCATCATACTGTTTTGTATGTTTGTCCAGAGTGCCACAAGCCCTGCTGATAGTAGCACTCTGCTGTAACAATAATTCTGATAATGATACATCATTCTTTCTAAAAAAGGGAACTTTACCGGACAAACCGTATTTTAAGCCCATAATGGCTTTTTTTGAAGGAGGAGCACTGTCTAATGCCAGCATTCTTTCTATTTCAAAGCTTACTCTGTCCATGTCCTTTAATACCCTAAGCTCTTCATCAACCCTTCTGTCAATTGACATGGCTTCTGTTCTAAAATATGGAACTGTCTGAGTGTCTAGCACCATGGAATCCTGGCTCATAACCTGTACATAATTGTTTATACTATTTACATATTCTCTTATGCTAGCCTTATTGTCATCCTGACTCTTCTCTTTTCTATTGTTTTCTTCACTCATTCCTATCACCCCTTATTATATTGATCGTACACGTTCTTTTCAAGCGCGTTCATCTCATCAGTGTAATTTACCGTCTCTGATATGCATCTCTCATCAAATATTGTTTCATACTGGTCTGACTTTATCGTACCAAGATAGTATCCTAGTATTCCTACTGCCGCATACGGCAATAGTCTTAGGGTTGTTCTTATCAGTCCCATCATTCCCCACCTCTAATAAGCCATTCAACTTTCCTTGCAATGTCTGATGCTATTGTCTGCCTGTTATCCCATATGTCTGTTACTGTCCGTGATGCCATGTTAGGCAGGTACTGTAATATCTGTTCTGTCATTAGTATGCGTTCATCATGGCTCAGGTTTTCTGCAATATACTCTATGCTTCCAAGCCTTGGTCCTATAGGACCTTCATACACAGGATATGATAGTCCTCCATGATAGAACTCGGCTATCTCTTGTCCCCGCGACTGGGTTTGTTGTTCTTGCACTGTTGTCTGAGTGTTAGAATCTGGATTTTCTGATTGCATAATGCTGTATGTTGCAAGTGCAGAGTATCCTATCGCTATAGCCAATGCAATATCCTTTAATGTTCCCATAACCATATGGTATTAGTATACTTAAATAGTCTTTATGAGAATTATCCGTAACTATTCCGGCTATATCGGATGTTTTCTACAGAGTCGTACTATGGGCAAGTTTTATTAATCTTAATTAATCTACTTACTATTTATGAGAAGTCATGAAGAAAATGTACAGATTGAAGAAGCAATTAAGTTTCTAGTTTTTGCATTCCATGAAAGTGGGCACAATCCTAAACCAGTAATTATTCATAGTATTAGGGTTGGGCTTCATCTTTACAGTTTAGGATACAATAATGATATCGTAGTCGCAGCCATTTTGCACGACGTTATTGAAGATACTGCTGTTCAAATTGAAGAGATAAAAACAAAATTTGGTGATAAAATAGCAGGATTAGTTGAAGCTAATACTTTTGACGAATCTATTATCGACAAAACAGAGAGGTACAAAGAGAATTTTGAACGCTGCTACAAAGCTGGAAAAGAAGCTTTAATCATAAAAACTGCTGATTTGTTTGATAATGCGGATTACTATTGTATTGCTTCAAGCACAGAATTGACGAAATAGTTGATTGGAAAATTGAAATATTTCATCGATTATTCTAAAGATCAGCTGAAAGATGATGCCCTCTATAGAGAATTGGTTGCGAAATATGATAGGATTGCTAAAATATAGCCTTGCTATTGGTGCAATGTATTAGTATAGTAAAAATTTTTTGTGTTGTAATCATTGCTACTTTCCGTTATTGTCCGGCATGCATACCTTACACGGAACATAACCTTTCTCTAGAGCCTCTGAGTACGTCTCAAATCTTACTCTGCTCTTGGGTTTTATCTTCTTGGCCAATCTGCAATTATTCCTGTGAACAACTGCGCCTACTGCAGTTTTTGATGCTACAAACCTTGAATATGTCTTCTTCTTTTCTGCAGGCACAGGTGGCAAAGCCTTAACATTGTTCGTCTCACTTTCTACATTTTTTTGTATTGATGGACTTGTCTTAGTCGCAACACTCCTTGAAGATATTGACGTCATTCTTCTTCTTTTTCGTTGCTTTTCCATGAATAATAGCATGACTGTAATGAATCCTAGTGCCAGTGTTGCTATATAGTATTCTATTCTTACTAAAGAATCAAGCACGCTAAGCACTATTGTTATTAGCGCCGTTATCTGTGTTATCATAGCAAATACTATACCTTCACTCTTCCTTGTTCCTGCTGATACCATGAATGCAGCAAACACGAAAGGCAATGCTAGTAATGCCAGTATTATTGTTATGAATATGTCCAATCCTGCCAGTTCACTAGCCGCACTTAAGGTGAGCACTGTTGCCATTCCAAAGATTGATCCTATGATAAATTTGCGTTTTTCCATAACTACTGGAAAGTAGTATTGATTTTTAAGCATTTTGGTGTTATTTATAAAGAAATCATCCAATATGCAATCTAGCACAAAGAAAACCAATGAAAGCACTTTTAAATAAGAATGTGCTAGCCTTTTGTTATGCCGAGGTCGCATAACCTGGTATTGCGCAGGTCTTGAAAACCTGTCCCTTGTGGATTCTGGGTTCGAATCCCAGCCTCGGCGGTTATACTAGTAAAATGATAATCTCTTGCCCATAATATATTCTTTACCGGTTAAGCCTCGCCTTATATAATCGTATAACTCAAAGTCATAGTCCTCCATTACCATAGATCTCATCCTTCCTATCCTATGGCTACCCGGGCAGCTAGCAGAGCAGGGTATATGACTAAAAAAAGAAAAACCCTTATGCCTTCTCAGAATGTTATAGTAATATGGATGATGTGTCAGAGTGCTTTTAAGGAACAATTTTTGGTGCATCCCTATACTCCAGGGATATAGTATAGTCTTATGATTATGCTCATGGTGTTTTATAAAACTGTTAATGCAGCATTCAGGATATCCTAACAGCCTTCCCATAGCCCTATGATCTCCTTCAGCAATCAACAATGCCTTGGGATCCTTTAACGATAAATACATTATCCTATAAGAGTCTTCTTTATTGCTATTCGTCTTTCTCATATACTCGTGGACAAATTCTCGATTATTCGCATTGCTTTGGATACCGGTCAGCAGATAATCGCTCTTCAAGAACTGCAGTCCCATAACGCTTACGAGCCGCTCATATCTCATGGTTTCTGATTCGGGCACCACCCATCGGGCATAATCTCTTAGGCTCATAGACAGTTCTAGGGCTTCCAATACCTTAACCGACCCATGTCTTGAAACTAGCATTTCCCTAATCATATTAATCATTACGCTTCTTTTTTGTATTTTTTCTTATTGCCTTTACTGTTTACGGCAATATTGCTTTTCTTGACAGGCTTATTTCTTGTATTTCCATGCGGTCTTCCCTTACTTTTACTACTATGTGTTATTGATTTGGTCTGATTATTCTTATCCTTGTTGTTCTCATTATGCCTGCTGTAATGCGTGGACATGCTTTTCAAAGCCCATAAGAATGATGTAGTAGTAAGGATTATTGCAATTACTCTCAACAATAATGGTATTGCATTCTCATTAATGTGAATTATGATAGTAAATGTGGTTATGCTGATGAATACTATTCCCATGTTGTCTGTCTTTTTTGTGTCTCTCATAAAAGCGTACGCCAGGAAGACGAATAATGTCAGGGTGCATACAGCATAGAGTATTTTATGGTAAATTCCTGCAAAAGTAGAGTCTATCGATGCATAATACACTATTCCCATAAGGGCTGTTAGTGAAGTACACACTCTTATGCTTGCTCCAATGTTAGTATCTTCCATGATAATCATTAACAGTCCTGCTTATTATATTTTACCATTATATGAATGGTATGCTACCATAACCATAAACACCGTATATTACTATTCTATTGCTTATTAGCCCATAATACTTTTTTACCCTGACTCCGTAGCCGTGCTTCTTGAAAGTTAATTCTATTGTTTCTATGTCTGAAAGGAATTCAGGATCAGGTATTATGTGGAAATGATTGATGTAGTCTGCAAAAACCACTTTAGCACCCGGTTTCATAGACTTGGATGCGTCTTCTAGGAACTCGTCAATATCCTGTATATAGCTTAGAAAACCATAGCTTATAATGGCATCTACATTTTTTACTTGTGGCGGCATTCTCGATAATTGTTCCTTGTCCCTTATAAGTATGGCTCTGCCCCACTCTCCCCCCTTCTTTGTCTTCTTTTCGAGCTTATGCCTCAAATGCCTTAATTGTTTTGATGAGAATGATGTTGCTATTAGTGTTCCGTCTGGACCTACCATTTCTAACAGCTCTTCAGACAGTCTTCCACTCCCTCCGCCTATTTCTACTACTATGGAGCCGTTAAGGTCATCTAGGAATACGTGCATCTCTTTTCTAATCCTGGGATCATAGTTTGTTATTGACAATACAGGGTATAGCGCTTCGTTAAACTTGATAATGAATTTAGGATCATAGTATAGTTCAAGAAGCAGGTATACTGGTATCGCCAGCATTATTAGAGAAACTGAGAACAACAATAGGTTAAACGCGTTCTCAGCAGTCATAGTCCAGTTGTATACTAGGTAGGCAAAAATAATTCCCAGGATTACAGGCAGGAACTTTCCGAGAGGAAACCTAAACGTTCTTTCCATGTCAGGATTCCTGTACCTGTGTATAGGGATTGCGAGCGCCATTAGGAAGTATATCAATAGGCCTATAGGCAGTATCATCTGTAACAAAAATATATAGTTTCCGAATGCCAATTGTATTATTGATAATGATACTACAGTCTGAAAGATTGTAGCGTTTAGTGGTACTCTTGTTATGGGATGTACTTTAGAAAAATGGTGCAGGAATAGCTTGTCTTTAGCCATGCTGTATAATAGTCTAGGCATGGTAACTACGCTTGAAGCGCTGTCTGCAAACATGCTGAATGCCACTATGAATGTTATTAATGATATTAGTTGCGCATTGCCATGAAATATTTCTGCTGCTAATGCTGTTACCGGTGCTCCTATATCCTGGAGAGCTTCTGCTCCAAAGATTCCATATGTAACATAGACTATTGCTATTACTATTATGCCTACCAGGAATGTTGCTGTGAGTATGACTTTGGGTATGGTTTTTTTGGGATTTTTGGTTTCTTCTGAGAGGTACGTTGCAGCCTCCCATCCAAAAAAGCTTTCTATAAGCAAGAATGCAGCAAGAAGCATTGCCTCTATAGGAAAAGGGTTGAGTGGCAGTATATTTGTAATATCAACTCCACTGATGCTGGCTATCAGTAGTGCTATCAGGCTGCTAAATAAAAGTCCTGAGAGGAATAGCATGAATTTTGAGCTAGTTTCAATGCCTAATGCCGCTATTATATTAAATACTAATACCACTATGCTCGCTATTAGTATCATTGTCCACTGAGGGGTTTCTTGTGGCATCAGATACATTATACCGGCTATTATTAGCAGTACTATGCTTATGTTGCCCATGAGCCATGCGGACCATCCGACTATAAAGCTTATGCTTCTACCATACGTCTTTTTGGCATACTCGTATATTCCTCCTCCGTCGCTAAACATCCCTGACAGTTCTGCGAATATGCCTGCTATGCTCATGCTTATTATGAATACGAGAATCCATGATACCAGTGCTGCCTGACCTGCAGCTACAGCTCCTATATGGGCTCCAAAGAAACTGCCTGTACCGAGTACAGCGCTCATGGCAAGACCAAAGACTCCTAAAAACCCTAATGTCCTCTTAAGCTGAGCCATAAGAATACCAAAGTGTGGAACGCTTAAAAGTGTATCGTAGTCATTCGCCCATTACTATAGGTTTATCCTGACATGATTGCTCCTTGTAACCTGTTCTTGCTGGTCGTCAGTAAACCTTACCAGTGTTCTCGGAAGGGATAATCCACCCAGTATTGACAGCTTGCTCCTCAGCCTATAAGTGAATATTCTTTCCTCGTACTTCTCGAGGCTGTCCACAGTCCATTTGATAGCGCTTCCTTCCTTCTGGTTATGATAAAGCCTTGTGGATGCAAAAACATCATCCTTTTCCGGCACAAATTGTGCGAGTTTTGGTATGGTGTCTACAACATTAATAGTCTTGAATCTCTTGCTGCTCAGGTTCTTTATGTGTATTACCACTCTTATCTCACTTATTCCGCCTTCAGTAACACCTACTACTACAGCGTCTTTCTTGGTTTGTATAGGGCTTCTCATCATCATATAAAACAATCCTGACAATAGTACCAGGACTAAAAGCCAGAAGAGGCTCAGATAATTGTGGATTATCTCTACCTTGACTTCTTCTTCGGGCATTATGTTATAATCCCATGAGAGGTATTGGCCAGTCTGAGTGCTTATGACACGTTTTTCCGCTCTTACTCCGTTGACCATAACAGTTGCAAAAGGCCTTGACCAGAATGTTATTCTATGAGTATCCTCTATTCTTGTCTCCTGGTTTCCTGTGCTCGTATAATAATAATGGTCTGATACCCTAAAAAAACCTCTCCTTGTAGTTCTTTCTGTAATGATGCTGTCATATCCTATGACCTGGACATTTTCTACTATCTGTGGATATAATTCTCTTCCGTCAGCCTCAAATCTTACATTGATGCTAATCCTTTCTGGACTCATGTCACTAGGAAGGTCTGCCCTTAGCTGAACAACCCGCTCAGCCAGCGGGGGTAATGGCAATGATTCTTCTATACTAAAATAGTCTGAGAAGGCTATTATCTTGAACTCACTTATGTTCCTCGGATTCCTGTTCTTTAGGTTTACTGTTATCAATAACGGGTCTCTAGGGTCTTGTGTAGGATTGACTGATACGATTCTTCCTACTGCTGTAAGATATTCTCCTATTTCTTGTGTGGGACTCCTTAGTATTACAGGCAATATAAGGTTCTCTGTCCTTTGAGTGTTTTGTGATTCTATGTCCAAAGGCAAAAAATACGTATAGTATGGGAGCCTATCGCTAGGCCTCATCTGTACCTCGATTTCTTTTGTTTCTCCGGGCTCTAGAGTAAATCCAGTGAAATAGTATGACGAGGGTATGCTCCTAAAAGACCAGTCTATGTCAGTCCAGTACATCCTATAAGTATCTTGGACATCCAAGTTATTCGTTATTATTATATTGAAATATGCTGTGTCAGAATGGAGTATCTGGTTGCTTACAGTAGTGTAAGATACTTCGAAATCAGCCATTGCTATTGGCATGAATATGATTATTAGCAGCACTGCTGTTAGGATGACTGTTGGCCTGTTCTTCATCGCAATATACCCCTACCAGTAATTGTGAGCACGCTCTATTTAAATATTTCTCTCTTATCCTGTATCTATGGAGAAGATAGCAGCATGCAATAATGGTATTGATGACATGCTCTTCAGCCATATTGGAACCATACTGCTATCTGATTACCCCCATCATGTAAGCCTTATAACTAAACATTGTGGCATTGCTAATGGCAACATCCTCATATTAGGGGACTTGCATATGGGCGTTTCTACGCACCACGCGATTATGGGTACTGATGCCTTTGTCATGAGTTCTGAAGAGCTATCCTCTACTGTCATTGATTATGTTAATAGTACTGCTAAAGAGCATTCTATTACGAGCATAGTATTTAATGGTGATTTTATAGATGAGTTCGCATTATTAAACAGTACCAGAAGACAGGCCGAAAACATGCTCTATAAGCTCTCAAAAAAAATGCAGATAATTATAGTAAGGGGGAATCATGACGTTATGATAGACACTATAAGCACTCCTCCAAATTGCATAGTAGCCAATAGTGTTATTGCTAACCACAATACTCTGATATTCCACGGCGATAAGGAGATAGCCGGTTTAGGCATAAACAATAATATAATGAATGATATTAAAAGAATAATTATTGGTCATGAGCACTCTGCCATTAACATTACTGATGGCGTTAGGTCAGAAAAGACCAAGTGCGTAATGATATTCTGTGACCATAATATCGCTCAGGGCCACGCAAATGTCGTGTTATTGCCTTCGTGCAATCCTGATATTATCGGCAGCAATGTATCTTCAACGTTCATGAGCCCGGTTTTGTCGAGGGTAGAACCAAAGAATGCGCATATATATGCTCTAGCTGACAATAACATATATTATTTTGGAAGCCTCTCTTCATACAACAATACTTAATAATAAGCGTATATCACTTTTAAATAGTTATAAAAGAATATAAGGGTTGTCTTAAAAGAATGGTTTATGAAGAGTGAAGAGAATGAAACCATTAGGCGCATAGAGGTCGCCCAGGACTTTGCCAGGAAGATTTATGACGAGTTCGGCACTTTTATTAAAGCAGTAGTACTATTTGGTTCTACTAGCAGGCAGGAGCAGAAGCACGGCTCTGACATAGACATTATGGTAATAGTAGATGATGTTACTGCTAATCTCACACAATCCACTGTAGAGGCTTATCGTATTGTTCTTAGCGAGAAGATAGCGCAGGTATCCAAGAAATTGCATGTTACCAGTCTTAAGCTGTCTACATTCTGGGAATTGGTTAGAGTGGGTGACCCTGTAGCCCTAGGAATATTGAGGGATGGAACTCCTATAATAGACTCTGGCTTTTTTGATCCCTTAAAGCAATTATTGTCAAGAGGAAAGATTAGACCTAGCGAGGAAGCTGTAAGGCTTTATCTTATGAAGAGCTCCCGTTCTTTTAGTAATGCCAAATGGCATGTTAACCAGGCTGTAATAGACTTGTACTGGGCGGTTATTGATTCTTTGCACTCAGCACTAATGAGAAAGAACGTAGTTCCTACCCATCCTGACAGCATGGCAGACCTTGCAAAAAAAGAGTTTTACGACGACAATAATACAAAGATTATTAACAGCAATGATATCAGTCTTATAAGAGACCTTGTAAATGCACAAAAGAAAATTACCAAGGACAATAGTTATAATGCTACTGGAGAAATGTATGATAAGCTATTAATAAGAACAGAGAAGTGCATTGCAAAACTTAATGGTTTTGTAGGAAAGAAAAAATAGTTGTTTAATGGTTTTATCTGCTCAGCAGTCTTGCTATCACTAATATGATGATAAGCACTATAGCCACATTACCTATAATCAATAATATCATGTATAATGTGTCCATGGTAGTCCTCTCTGTAGGCTGAGGAGGCGTCTCGTCTACTGGCGGCTGTGTAGGAGGTACTATGACTACTGGCGGCTCTTCAGGCGGCGGCGGTGGAGGCGGTGTTACTGGCTCGCACCTTATTATCCTAAAAGTTGTTTCTTCATAGTCAGATATTTGGTTGCCGTCATAAAAAGCTGTAGTTCTTACAGTGTATGTTCCTTCAGGAGCATCTTCTGTTGGTATCCTAAAAGTTCCAGAATACTCGTTGCCTGTCCTGTCATATCTCCTAACAGTGAACCTTTGGGCGTCATCAAATCTAAGCCCGTCTATCTGGACTCTTACAGCTGCATTGTTCTGGTCTACCGTTCCTTCGTTTCTTAGGTCGACTCTTACTACTACTTCTTCGCCTATGCATAATGAGTCAGGTGTTACCCTAACATCCCTTATCTGCACATCGTTTCGCTCCCTTCGAACTTCCATGAAATATTCTTTTCTCTGCGTATGGACTGCACCATTCCTGTCTATTCCTTCCACTTCCATTATTACACGGTATTCTCCAGTATCAGCATCACTAGGAGTATCAAATTCTACAGTATGCCTTAATGTTCTTCCTCCGCTTATGTCCTCAAACCTTGATTCTTCTTCTAAATCTCTGCCGTCATCAATATCCTCTATTATGATATATACAAAAGTATCTTCTATAGTGTCTCCTCTCTCCTGAAACTCATTTCTTAGGGCGACTTCAAAACTGAATCTTTCTCCAGGACTAACAGTTCTTCGTATCAGTTCACCATCCGAAATACTGCTCGTGGTTCCGGAGTCTGCTACAAAGTTGACTCTGTCTACGGTAAGCTTAGACACTGTTTCCAAGAATACTTGTACTGAGCCTGATCCTTGAGCGCTGGTGTATGCTAGGTTCCCTATTAGTCTCCTCTCAGCATCTTGGCTCCTTGGAATCAGTATCCTGAACTGTATGTTTACAGTTTCATAAGGCTGAATAGTGGTAGGCACTTGAGTTAGTGTTTGATATTCATATCTTGCATGGCCAGTAAACTGCATGTCAAAATTAGTTACTGCTGTATCCTGGTCATTTACTATCCTTATGTTTCCTACTACTGTTTGTTCTCTTTCCTGTGCAGGACCTCCGAGATTGATAGGACCGTCACCGAACTGAAATCCAAGATTGGTAGGCTGTGGGACTTGTACAGTCAGTTGAGTCTGGTTCTGCACAGTCGTGTTGGCTAATGCCGTAATACCAATAGTATAGTCGCCAGGGGATATTGTTGATGGATTGCTTACAGTTACTGTAATGCTTGCTGTACTATCAGGACTTATTATTATAGTAGTAGGATTGAACCCTGTGAGTATCTGGCTGTTCTCACCTGTTCTCGTCAATCCCAATATTTCTATAGTCTCATTGCCAGTATTCTGTATCTGGATCGTTACAGCGCTGGACTGCTCTCCAGGGCCCAGTGTTATGGTATTTGGTGTTGCCTGCATGCTAAATGCACTTGCTTGCATGCTCATCATTATTAGCACTAGTGCGAATGCCGTCATGTACATTATTCTTTTCATTTCCATTCCCCCGATAGTGCAGCTGACCTGCACAGTCGTAATTATATAGTGATAATCGTATTATTATTGGATATTTAAACATTTCGTTCTGTAAGGTTGTGTAGAAAAAGTGTGCGACAGCCGTCAGCTGGAGCAAGAACCCCTGTTCTTCCTGGACCCTGATGCGCTCTAGGTAGTCTACGGGGTGGCGCATAGCACACTTTTTCGTATATTTTCCACAGAGCCATTCTATAAGCTTATTAGAATGAGTGTCCGATAGCCGCAAATTATTGCGAATATCTGGCTTATTTTTTCATATTGTTAACATTAAAGAATTCACTAATGTCTACTTTGGTGTTATGCAGCCTTTTTTGGGCCTCGTTCATCGAGCCATGAGTATCATCTTGTATTGGTTGCCTTTGCTCCTCTTTAACGCTATTTGTGCTATGCTGCATATTGCTGAATGACACATTACTGCATGTTATTGCTATGTCTTCCTGATAATCTGCACTATGATTGGGAGTCTCTTCTATCGGCGAGTGTTCTTCATACATTGCTTTTTGAGTGCTAGTGTCCATTGACTCAAACTTCTCTGCAAGTATCATAGCATGCTCCTTGCTTGGACTTAATCCGTTTCTTACAAGCATCTCTGCTATCTCTTCTTTTCTTCCCATTAATTATCACTTGTTTCCAAAGTAGAATATTTTGTCTATAGCCACATCATCAGCCCTTACTGTTCTTCCCTTAATAGTCTGTTCTATAGTGCTGCTTATGGGTATAGTAGACTGTTGTTCAGGCTGTTTTATTGTATCCTCTTTTTGTTTTCGCTTGAGCATCATCAGGTCATTTTCCAGTGTTATCATTCTAGCCTTGTAAGATTCCATTTCCTTCCTTTGCTGGTCAAACAGGCTCATAAACTGTTCTGTAAACCTTATCTCGTGCTGCCTTATCAGTTTTCTGGTCTCTTCCATAGCATTATTGTCTTGTGATGCTACTGGTGTTTGTTGGACATTATCACTGCTGTTTTCCTGAGTACTAGGGCTGCTGCGGACTACTATGTTTTGTTTAGGTTCTGGCATGCCTTTAAATAGGACATCGTATGGTCCTTGGCTTTCGTTATTGGGCTTTGCCTCAAATGATAGCTGAAACCTTGCTTTTTCCACAGCATCTGTCGTATTCTTTGCTATCCCTAGCCTTAAGTATTCTCTTGCCAGTTCATTAATCCTGTTCAGCTGTGTTGCATCCATAATACTCACCAATATACCTTATTTTTTACCAGTAGCCATTTTACTATGCTAGTATGTCAGAATTGTCATTCGCATGTTTAAAAATGTTCTTATACTCCAGGCATCATATCAGCCATACCATCATGATATCATGGTATGCATCCGACATTATATGAGGTTTGCCAAGCTCTTCTTCTAGAGAGTCAATAATCAAGTCATGCTTTGCCGATTTCTTTAGTATGGATATGATTACGGTTTTTCTTGCTATTCTTTTCATCTCCCTTGCCAATAATCCTGGACTGTTATGGTGGTGCACTGCCGTAATACATGTTGTATGGTCATAACTATTATCCTCTATTGGCAAGGGCAGAATATTAAAATCATGTCGTATAGTCCTTGCAGTAGACATTGAAAGAAGGGATTTGGAATTGTCCAAGCCTATAATCGTGTTGTTTGGAAAAACATTGCATATAATGCCACTGCCGTGACCTATATCAAATACAGTATCATTTTCCCCTATAATGCCAGTATCTCTTACGAGAATATGCTTATTATATTGTTCCTGACCATGCAACTCTATATAAGAGTCTGATATTGTGTCATAATATTCCATGCAACCAATAATAACTAACACTATATAATTATTATGGGAATGCTATATCATCATAGACATCCACCAAGTCTCCCTGATTAGCGGTTCTATCATATACTGTCATGTTGAATATTTCCAATGCCACGTAAGGTGTGATAGTTAGAGGAAATCTTCCGTCATCATGCCATAATTCTGGATCAGTAAAACTAGAACTATTGGATATTCCTCTAATACCATATACAAGTATGTTATCAGGCCTCCTGCAAGTAACTGAAGTAGCGTAAGGATAAGGGAAGTATTCACAGTCTATAAAGCTGACATCACTAACAGTATTGTATCCTCCTATAGGATATCTAATATATAATGATTCGTTAATGCCTGATATCATTCCGCAACAGTCCTGATAGTCCTTACTGCCATAAAACCTTCCTATATACGAGAGTCCATGACTATGTATAAGATATTGTCCTCTGGAAAGGAATATCTCGAATACTGTCTTGTTAAACCTTTCTGTTACGAAAGGATTAATCCTTCTTTCAATGCTTCCCCCACTGCCTATGAGCAATAGAGGGTCTTTAAGGCCCGCTATAGGAATTATAGTGTCAGACTGATCAGTAATGTTCCATGATGCTATATTGCCTGTTCCATACCTATGGCCTATTTCCACAGTATATCTTATGTTAGATAGTATTCTTATGCTAAAAGCCCCTGTACTATCGTCTTGTATTATTATGAACTGATAATCATCAGGATCCCTAGAAAACGTGTAGTTTATCTTGTGGGCTCTCCAAGCCAGCTCCTCATACCTCTCAAACAGTTCCATCAAAGAATACTGAAAGTCTATTCCAGGATAATGCCTCAAACTAATATTCTGTCCTGTACTGCTTACTACATGCCCGTATAATATTGCTGTCTTGAAATCCTCCTCAAAATCGTCTCTGCTATTATAATATTGTTGATAGTCAGTCTGGGCCCGATAGTATGCTAATGCGTTTAGAGTGCTCTTCCCTGTAGATGTTATTGCTGACTCAAAAAAACCTGTTCTGAACTGGTTAATATTGTTTGAGACTAGCAGTATCCTGTTTTCTATGAACCTTTGTTCATCAATGGTTATAGTATAGTCTGTAGGTCTTGTAAGGAATGCTGCAGTAAACACTATTAATAGTGCGATTAGAGAATATACATAGCCTTTGCTGTTCATAGCCATACCACCATTTGGAAGAGGAAGGGCCCATAGAATTGGTTGTCCCTGTCTATTCCTGCTATTATTGCTGTGGAAGGCACTACTACAGGACTCCTCTCCTTAGGAGTATTACTCCTAGTATATAATTCTCTTAGCTCGAATGATATTATGTCATAATCAAAAGGCTCCATTTCTACAGGGCTATTCCGAGGTCCTGATCCTGAAATTCCTACTTGTCCTTCCTGATTCCTTCCCCAACAATTCATGGTCAGATTATCCTGCCTAATCGCGCATGTATGTGCTGCTCCCGCAGCTATTAATCCGTATGGACCATCCAAATTAGTCTTAGTCATTGTCCGATCGCCACCACCGGGTGTTCCTATACCAAGTCTACCCTGATTATTCATACCCCAGCAATAAGCATCATTATCAGTTGCTATAGCACAGGCATGACGACCTCCTACGCTAATAGTTCTAATATTCTCATTAAGAGCTGCAGGCTGCACATACCCTGGTGTTAGTATTGTGTTAGGAGGAGAGCTTTGTCCCGCACGACTATTTTGATTGGACCCCCAGCATAATACTCTTCTTTCAGCTGTCATTTCTATACCGCAGGAAAAGTATTGTCCTGTATCTATCATTATGAAACTCATTGTTCCTGCTCTTACAGGAATACTGCTATCATCATTATCACCTGTTCCTAGTTGTCCGTTATTATTACGGCCCCAACAGTATGCTTCTCCTCCAGGCCTTAGAGCGCATGTATGGTCTACTCCAGCGCTTACTGTCTGGTATGGTTGACCTGCATCTATTAGGACAGGTGTTTCCTCCCTGCCAACACTAAATCCATTGCCTAGCCTCCCATTCGCCGCACTACCCCAACAGTATAGTCTCCTATCACTAGTTATTCCACAAGTGTGTTCATGTCCTGCTGATACATGAATATAATTGTGTCCCACAAATGCTGGGGTATCTTGATTATGGGTATTTCCTATTCCTAGTTGACCATAATTGTTATGTCCCCAACAATACAGTGTACTGTTAATATCAATACCACAAGTATGTTCTCCTCCAGCACTAATCGTTCTAAATCTTAAAGTAGTGTCTACAGGATGAGCTTCATGTGCAGGCTCTGAAAAGGTAATAGTTCTACCAAGCTGACGATAATTATTATGACCCCAACAAACAGCTAGACTATCCTCTCTGATAGCACATGTATGACCATGAGGTTGTCCTGTTCCAAGATTCCCTCCTGCGCTTAGACTGGTCATCCTGAAATATACTGCGTCAGTCCTTGTGATATTCTCATTAAAATCTCCTATTAGCACTTGGTATTGGTATTGTGCTGGTATCACGCCCCTATAATATTCTTCTATTATAGTACTAGCATATCTTAAATATTTGTTATCACCGCTCTTAATGTAAAGCCAGTAGAATTCTCCTACCTGTTCTGCAAATGACTTGCTCGTATCGACTATAGTGCCATTCCTCGACATGTTCCTAATAGCAGGATAATTCAGTTCTATTATTCTCTTGCTGTACGATTCTGATATTATGTCATCAGATATTATTCTAGGCCTAGTAGTATCTGCTTGACTATGCAGATTAAATAGTAGTATCCAAGAGCCAGCAACTATTATTGCGACTGCGATGAAGACATCCAAAGTATATACGAATCCTCTCTTATCTGAATACACTGACAATAAGCCTCACCAGTTTTCCCCTGAAAGAAACCACTCTTTCTGTTCTTGCTACATGTGAAGCATCCACTTCTAGAGTTCCGTTAAGAACTACTTTAGGCAC
>JBLKOQ010000047.1:0-2632 GCA_047602885.1 Candidatus Woesearchaeota archaeon
TATGCACATTATTTCACTATTCCGTTATCCTTTTTAATATTCTTAAGGAACTAAAGTCTTATAAGAAGGATGCTAAGAATAGTAATGGAAGGTGGAATACATGGTTTTAGAGTTGAACAAAGACAATTTCGACAGTGAAGTATTGCAATCAGAATTGCCCGTAATAATAGACTTTTGGGCTTCATGGTGCGGTCCCTGCAGGATGATGGCTCCTATATACGAGAAGCTGTCAGGATCATATGAGGGTAAACTTAAGTTTACAAAGCTTAATACTGAAGAATATCCTGATATAGCATCAGAGTTTGGAATACAAGGAATACCAAGCCTTAGTGTAATGGTAAAGAATAAGGAAGTTGACAGGATAGTAGGATTTGCTCCCGAGCCATTATTGAAACAGAAGATTGACGCAGCCCTTGCTAAAGCGAATAAGGAGTTAGACTCTAATGGAAAAGCATGATATTATAATATTAGGTGATGGAGTATCAGGACTTTCAGCTGCAATATATGCTGCGAGGGCCGATCTTAAACCATTGCTTATTACGGGCTATGAGTCAGGCGGTCAGTTAATGCTCACTACGGAAGTTGAGAATTATCCTGGATTTCCGGAAGGGATAATGGGGCCTGAGCTAATAGAGAATATGAGAAAACAGGCTGAGAGGTTCGGAACAAAGATATTGTATAAGAGGGCAGAATCAATTTCAGGCTCACAAGACGATTATGTTATTGATCTTGAAGACGAGAAGATATCAACAAAGTCCATAATAATAGCGACAGGAGCATCTGCCAGAACGTTAAAATTGGATGCAGAAAAGACATATTTTGGGAAGGGTATAAGCACATGTGCCACTTGTGACGGGGCTTTTACTAAGGGAAAAAAGGTAATAGTAGTTGGAGGAGGGGACAGTGCAATGGAAGAGTCATTGTTCCTCTCAAAATTCGCAGATTCTGTAACGATAGTCCATAGGAAAGACGTTTTCAGGGCTTCTAAGATAATGCAGCAAAGAGTATTTGACAATCCTAAAATACAAATCATATGGAATCATGAAGTTATGGATATCATGGGAGATAATAACAGGGTGTCTAAAGCATTATTGAAAAACACTATTGATAATACTACTGTGGAAGAAGATACTGATTTTGTATTCTATGCTATAGGCCATGATCCTAACGTTAAGTTCCTTAACGGCATGGTAGAGCTTAACGAGCATGGATATATCATAACGGATGATATGCAGCGTACTTCTAGAGAGGGAATATTTGCTGCTGGAGACGTACAAGACCATATTTGGAGGCAGGCAGTAACAGCCGCGGGTACTGGCGCTGCAGCTGCAATATCTGCAGAAAGGTATTTATCGCATAAGAACGGTTAATAACAGCTTTACATTACAATAATATTGGCCTTAAGAAACTCCAATATTATATTATATATTATTTCATGTCCTTTATCGTTAGGATGAAGTCCGTCCCCTAATAGCTTTGTGTAATCTTTCAATATCATATCATCATAGACATTGCAGTATGGGATATTCTCTTTTGCACATTCTTCTTTTATGATATTATCATATTCCGTTATCCTCTCATTGCTAAATGACGTTCCTTCATAATCTGCCGTAATATTTTCGTCTACCGGTATTAATCCTATAAATGCGATGTTAGGAGTATATTTTTTTGTAATACTGATTATATCCCTAATGTTATTCCTAAACTCTTTAACATCTGTCTCAGGAATGCCGTTATTGAGTCTGGAATCGTTTATTCCTATGGCTAATATTATAGTGTGAGTATCATCATCATAATGGTATTGCGCTCTTGCTCTTGCTTCTATATCAAGCCTTGTTATAACGTCCTTAGTATTATCACCTGGTATGCCAAGGTTGTATAGGCAGTTATAATAGTCTAAACTTTCATAATGTTCCTTTAGCCTGTCACACCATCCTATAGTAGCGCCCCTTCCTTTAGTGATGCTGTCCCCGAATACTATTATGCTTTTCATTACTGGAGTTAGGTCTCTATCTTTATATAACTGTTTATGCCCATGACTATTATCTATTAGAGCATAATACTCATAATAGTGATATTGTAAGACCGCAATCTTTATATTCAAGGACTATCAAAGAACACTGCCTGTAGGGTTATTAATATGAATCAAACACTATATACGGGTATGGGTGTGATTGGGGAGTGATGACATGAGATGCCCTTTTTGTGACTATGAGGATACCAGTGTTATAGAAACAAGAGTACAAAACAATGATAATGCGCTGCGAAGAAGAAGGCAGTGCGAGAAATGCCAAAAGAGATTCACAACCCATGAAAGGATAGAGTCAGAAGAGATACGCGTAATAAAAAAGGACGGTAGGAAAGAAAGGTTTGAATACGATAAGCTAAAGAGAGGAATGCTAAAAGCGTTAGAGAAAAGAAATGTTCCTGAAGATAAAATAGAGGAGTCTGTCAATAGCATAGTAAGAAAGATTAGGCAGAGCGAGATGACAGAAATACCATCTACAGATATTGGTATAATGGTAATGAGAGAGCTGAAATCATTGGACAAAGTGGCTTATGTGAGGTTCGCCTCAGTATACAAGGATTTTGCAGGGATAGAAGAGTTCCTGTTAGAGGTAAGAAAAGTATT
>JBLKOQ010000024.1:0-18953 GCA_047602885.1 Candidatus Woesearchaeota archaeon
CCTGGAAGTATTATCCAAACAAGCAAGAGCTTGTCTGATATTGCTCTTACGAGCAATAACTATTCCGGACAGAGCTGTCATGTAATAATAGGACATACATCCTGTATTCCTGCATTATAATAAGCGTCATAATAATTTACAAAGCAGTTCCTTGCAAATCCCGAATCAGGAAATGTTATGGAAGAATCGTCATCGTCACCGATAATGCCTCCTTCTATGTCTGTTGCTTCTCCTCTTTCGGGGAAGAAGTCTATTATGCTCTTATCATGCCCTCCTATCTCGACTGTTCTTGGAAGGAAGCATAATGGATTATGCCTCTCCATGATGCCATTGTTAATGCTATAAACCTCATAATGCAGGTGGGCTCCTGTACTCCTGCCAGTATTTCCTACTATCCCTATTGCTGTTCCCTGGCTTATAGTATAATCATATCTATACCTCGCAGCATCTCCTAATGCTTCTAAGTCAAAAAAATCTTCTATGCTCCCTGGCTTAAGATGAGCGTAGACTGCATATAGGTTATGCTCAGGATGTTTTATTATAATGTATTCTCCGTAATTGTTAATAGGATTCGGATCATCATAATAACGAGTGCTGATTCTGGACTCTGCTCTCTGGAAAAATACATATTCTATCTTATAACAGAAATTATCCTCATTTGGCAGGCACCTACCATACTCATATATATTGCCTGTAAAAGACGCGTTTACCACTCCTTTTGGGAAATGGTCTTCTAATCCTTTTTTATATCCTATTCTTGGCGGGGGCGGCTGCATGTCAAATCCTATATGCCAGTTATTACGATATCCTAGTTCTTCTGGTGCGGGACCATAACATTGTGTTATCCTGCCTAGCTCTATAGGCCATATGTTTTCTGACTCTCTTGGTATTGAAGCATGAATGAATATGTCTTCCATAGTATAAGTGTTTGATATTGGATTGTACAATAATTCTTGTATAGGATAGTCTATGCAAGTGTCTATGCTTATCGGACTTGATGCGAAGTATGCGTTCATTCCCATTATTATTGCGCCTATCATCTCTTCTAAGACTCCTTGAGTGTCAATATCATTGTTTTCTGGAATGTTGTCTAAAGGCTCTTGTCCGCACCCTTTTATTATTTTAGTAGGATAATATATTACAAGATAAGGATATTGAGGTTCTGTACTGGATGATACTAGCCTTCTGAATGCATTGCCATACTTTTCTGTTCTTAATCCAGGATTGGGAGCAGTATAGCTATAACTGTCGCGAGATGATAATATTGATATTGTCCCTTCAATATCATGGCATTCAGTACATATATCTCGACATTCACTTACTGTTCCTCCCACGCTTATGCAGTCTACTAGACAATCATCATTAATAGTATCTTCTATGTAGTATAGTTCGTCTCTCATCCTTATGAATCCGTGTATGTATCTTTGCAGTCCTATGAACTGTTCGTGACTGCTAACACCCATTTTTATGTTATTGTCATGAATGTCTTCGTCCGGCAGCAAAATCACATTTATTGCTTTTCCATTCCATTTCGAATCCATCTTAGTAGGATCTACTAGATTCAGATTAACTGTTTCCTCTGTCCTAATACCACTATGATATATATCATAGTAGCCTTCTAGACTGCCAAGTTCCTCTATTATTCTGTCCCTAGTACCAATATCCAAGTCCCATCCGAATATGTTTACCTTATAATTTCCAACTTCAGGAAGATTGCTGCAGTATGGTATCCTATTGCCTTCATGAATAATCTGCTGCCTTGATATTAGTATTCTGTTCTCTTCTGATGCTGTAAGAGTATGTTCTACACCCTCATCCCCACCTATAATATGCTCTTTGTCTTTAGGAAAATGATAGATGTATAATGGGTTTTCGTCTATCCTCATCATGTCTTCAATGTAAGTATTGTCTACTCCTATTTCTATAAGGAATTGCGTGTTTGTTAGTTTCATTCTTTTATTATAATAATTAGGAGCTGTTGCAGTTTCTCTTAGATAAACAATATCATTATCATTATCCAATACTATGTAATCTCCGTCTAGAATTCTAGGAGCTATTATCGAACTACAAAGACAAGGGCTTTGGGATTCTACGCATGATTGCAATATCTTTTGAGCATCATCAAAGAATTTTGGTATGGCATAGTTGTCTGATTCGCAATATGGACTGGGATTTCTTATGGCATCTTCTATGGCATTCTTTAGGTCAGGATGCTCTTCCGCTATTTCTTCAGGATTGTTAATGGCTCTTATCATAAATAAAAGGTCATTATATCCTTGAGGAATGGGTCTTATTGTTGACAAGCCAGTAATTATTGTCGGAAATCCTTCTTTGGTTTCTCCTTGAAGTACTTGCGGAGGAGGCTGTATTAGCGTGTCATTATTAGAGTATGCCAATAACTCCATTCCTACAAGACTAGGATCATACGTTACTGTGAAGTTGGGCAGCCTGGTATAAGGGTATGATGATATTATATTATTAAGGTTGTCTTGTACTATTGACATGTATAATATGTTAGTGCTTCCTTCCATCAGGCATTCTTCCGATTCCCTGATAATAGGCCTTCCTGTAGCGCTCTGCATACAATTGCTTGGTATTTGTCCTGCAACTTCTATTAATGCTTCTCTTGCAGCGTGGTCGACGGCCTGGTCCAAGAATAATAGTATCCTCTCTTTTTCTTGATATACAGTATAGATTTGTGCTGACTGTTCTCCTGCCTGTGTCAGGCTCCTCTCGCTGCTGCTCGACAGTACGTACCATGCAAACAGTATTAGTATTATTATGAAGGCTATAAGCATCCATAGGTTCCAGAACTGTGCTTTCCTATGATATTCCATTGCCTATACACCATCATCCTCTATTGCTATCATCTTGTCTTCTATCCTCCACTCGCGTGGATTGTCTGAATTCGAATAGTATAATACTCTTTGCGGACTCATCATTGCATCTTCATATCCTAATAATATTATATGGTTGTTTATCCTGCTGCCAATCCTTCCCGGAAGCCTATATCCAAATAGTTCGCTGTTTAGTCCTAATGCTATAGGGCTATATACTCCTTCTCTTGAGAGTAGGTCATGCTCTCTTGCTGTAGGAGTTCTGAATAGGATTATTCCCTTAGGGATATGATGATAGTATTGTGCATGTCTTATGCCTCCTTCTATAATATCCTTAATCATATACTCGTGGTAGGGGTATAGGCGATAGCAGTCTGCGCATCCAAACTCGTAAGGTCTGCAATCTTCACAATCTCTTGTGTTGGGATAGCAATACTTGCAGTCATCACTTCCTGGCATTGTGCATAAACTACACCTATCATCATCAGGATCTGCTAGTATTCTAGAATCAACGTATGATCCTTCTATCATAGTTATTATGCTTACAAACTCTGTTGATTCGTGAAAGAGCATTATTATGTCTTGATCGCTATGAGCCTCGAATTCTCTAGTAAAAGTTCCTATGAACCCCTCGTCACTCATGCTGTTAAGCGCTATTATTATTACTATTATGCTAAATATCATTATCATAGCAAATATTTCTACGAGGAATCCCTGTCCCTTGCGACTCATCGTGCAAGCACCTCAATATATAGCATTCCTTCATATCTATTATATGTATACTCGTCTATTTGTTCTATTACTATAACGCTGTTATGACTGTATGATAACTTATAGCTCCTAGGAGATAATATGTATTGTTCATAATAAAAATAGTAGTCTTCTTCCTTATAGTATCTTGTTATTTCTATAGTCTCATCTTCTTTCTCGTATGCCAGTTTCATTCTTGCAGTTATAGGCGTTGTCCTAATCCTTACTATAGTGTCTGTAGGGTACTCGTAATGGTGGTGCATTATTTCAGATAGTATCATGCTTTCATTAGTCTCATCCTTATTCTTTTCGAACAATTCAAGGCTTATCATGTTAGGCCTAAAATACGCGCAGTTATACCTCATATTATTGTCTGCTGCTATTAGCCCTGAACAGTCAATATTATTGGAGAATGCCATGCTATATAGTATTTTAGGGTGTATTGAAGCGCTCCTCGCAGTGCTAAAATCATAGTCCACAGTCCAGTATGATATGAAGAGGTAATAGCAGAATACTACTATGAGTGTTAATATAAATATTCTTGGGAACCACTTGAATATCTGCCATGAATCCTGTCCTCTCCTATTCATCTGCATGCACCGTTATTATAGCATCATACTCTTCATCATAAGCTTCTCTCAAGAATGGTTGTATAGTGCTGTATATCCTGCCAGCTCTCGCCAATACAACGTATTCTTCTGTAATATAGTTTCGTATCCTGCATCTCGTCTCCTGGTCCTTGGCTGTTATGTATAATGCTCTTGCATCTCTGTACGCTATATTTTTTGGATTGTGTATGAGTATGTTAAGTCCTATTATATCACTGTTATCTGTACACTCGTTAATGTTGACTATGTTGGCTCCTTCACTCCCGTAATAGAATAGTAGTTTTCCTGTAGCGTCTTCTACTTTGGCATCAGAATTATCTGATATGGGCAATAATACGATCTTGCTTCTTGTCGGAGAATAATGAAGTATGGCATTGCCGTCATCCTCCTTTGTTTCTAACCAAAGAGAACGTATATTCAGGGTTCCTATATCATATACTATTGCTTTCCTCTCGCTAGTCGTGGATAATGCTTCTAGTATCATTATCATCTGGTCGCCATGATACTCGTAGAAGAAGTCATCCTCTCCCATTATTGATGTTATTCTCATGAATAATATCAGTGTAGTAATAGCCACTAGTACTATGCCGAATATTATGAACCACTGCGCTTCTATAGAGCCTTTTCTTCCCACAATATCTACCTTGTACTTCTAATAGTAATATATACTACTTTTCTTTCTTCTGAACTAACCAATCCTGTCCGAACTCTTATAGTGTTCTTTTCTATTTCTAGAAAATAACTTCTAGTATTTGAAGGCTCCAATTTGTATGCTATTACATCTCCTCCATCCTTTATCTCACTAAAATGAGACCTGTCAATACCAAGAATATAAAGCATTACATATGGTTCTCCCCATTCATCTTCACTTTCCCATACAAATTCCACTTGGTTGCATATAGCACCTTCAGCACTAATTTCTTCAGCTGTTTTTCCTATGCACACTCCGACAGACTTATCGTCTGTTAGGGAAGGCCAATCTCCATCATTAAACCCTTGTTTGTATATCACCATGAACTCTCCTTTGGCTACATCGAATGATACGAACTGATAGGATTCGTCGTCTATCGGTCTTTCCAGAGCGCTTGATATCATATCCAGTCTGTCTTGAGCATCAAGTTCTTCGCTAATGAATATTGAGAAGAAGAATATGCCTACTATGAATAGTAAAGCTACAGATAGTATTGCCATTATAAGATTTTGGAGGAATGACCATGAACCTTTATTATTATGATGAGCCATTAGTCATCTCCCATCCTACAACAGTATTTCGCAGTAGTAGGACATCCTCCTTCCACACATACAATACCATCCTGCTTTTCATCTTTGCACTCCCAATTGCCACCTATTCTGTTCTCGCATTGTATAAATCCAGGTAGGTTAGCATCACTCCATACGCCCCTAAATATCATTAATACTATGACCATTACTACTATGAGTACTATTCCTATTACTATAGTGCTCATCGCCAATTCTACTCCTTTACGGTTCATCATCATATCACCCTAATAACAACAATCTTATTCGCTCTTGCAGCATATCGTATTTTCTGGGCATCCTCCGCCTTCTATGCAAAGAATTCCTTCGCCCTGTCCTTCAACGCACTCCCATGTCCCTCCGAAGACGCTTCTGAACTCGCATTTCACGAATCCCGGAAGATTGGCTCCCGACCATACACCCCTAAATATCATTAGCATCACTATCATTACTACGAGTAGGACTATCGCTATGACTATGGTGCTCATCGCCAGTTCCACTCCTCTACTGTTCACTGTTACCACTTAACATAAATGTTTGTATCATAAATTACATCATCTCTTTGATCACATTTGTCTGGTTGTGTGTATAATCTTAACTGTTCAAGAAATATTGGAAGACAATGGTTATAAGCATCATAATACTTGTGATCTTTCCAAGGATCATACAATCTAAAAATCGGTATCCATCTTGGTTGATAATTGTTATTACCGCAATGCGGTGCTCTTGTCGCTATAGTAAATCTGTGTAAAATGTGGTCTTTCTCATCATTGCGAATATCTCTGTAAAAAGATCTGCTCAAAGCCTGTCGAATACTACAAGGAGATGCATCCTGCTGTTTTAAACAATCCCGCAGTCCCTCTCTACAGCAGTAGCTATATGTTTCTCTACACAAACTATTAATTCTTATGAGGGCATCACTATTTTCGTTCCAAAACCTATCGTTGTTTTCACTTATTGATGTCAGATCATTTGACTGAAAATCACCAATCCAACCCTCAACCCCGGGAAGCAGTGGTTTCAAAAAGGATACTCTCTTCTCTTCAGTTATATCTCGGATGTTATAGCCTTGGGACTGTGCTCTTATCAGTAAAGTAAAAGTGCCAAAAATAGAATCTTGTATACTTACAGGTATTTCATGATTCTGTAATACAAGTGTGTCTCCTCCGTCTTCATAGTCTTTTAGGGTAATGTAATTGCTGGAATCCCGGTCTACAATTAATATTATTCTATGGTCATCCGCATTATTGATCTTCAGATTAAAAGATAAGAAACCGTTGGGCCCTATACCTGCGTATTCAAATGTTTCTACTGATATCGGATCAGATACAGGTACTGTAGTATCATCCCTCTGTCCCACCAATCCGGTGCCAAGTACATAATAATGGTCGGTATAGTATACTTCAGCCCTCGTGTCCCTGCACTCGTTATTGAGATAACTTCTCAACTGATCTAAGAATTCAGGCAAGCAAGCCCTATAAGCATTATGAAAGTTAATGTTATCCTTGTTAGTATATGCTTCACACTTATTGCTCAGACTAAACCTATAGAGATGATTGGTAGTCCTACCGAAAGTAATATCATAGTATCCCATTCCAGATAAAGCCCATACTGAACAAGGAGATCTATCGTGGTTACATTTTGTTCCTCCACTGCAACAATAAGAATATGTTTGATCACATAGGTTATGGATCTCTCTTATTATTCTCTTATTATGCTCAGAATTCCAAAATGCATTATTATCTTGGATGTTTTGAAAGCTTCCCAGGGAACCTTCAATCCCCTGCAATCCCGGCCTAATGTATCTTATTGTTCTTGTACCCAGCTCAATAGTGCCGTCTCTTCCGTCTCTTTTAGCTGTAACCCTTATTGTTTTCTCGCCATAAGTTTCTGATAATAAACCACTTATCTCTCTACGATATATTATTCTCCTGTCTTTTTCATCAACCGTGGGAGTATACTGTAGTACTGGTTCTGTACCATCATCCACAAACAGGTCTATTATATGCCCTTGCGGCCTTATCAGTACCAGTTCTATTCCTACACTGCCATCGCTTTTAATGTCTGTTATTGTTATTGATTCCAGGCTAATCCGCCCTGTTCTTATACCAAAGAATTCCATGATATCTGTGAACATCGAGAACATTCCGCCGCCGGTATCTGATGCCTGCCCTGCAATTCTCGAATAACCAAACATTAATAATAAGACTACAGCAAGTGCTATTATTATCGTTATTGCCCTTCCGAGTGTTACTTCCATTCCCATATTATGCAAACCTGAATATGTTGATTATTGTCTCTAAAGCCTCTGTTCCACCGGTAGATATCAATAATAGTATTCCTATTATTATTAGTATAACAACCAATCCCAGTATTAGTTTTACTATCATGCTTATTTCTATGCCGCCCTTGTCCATTATTATACCCAGTCCTCTGTCATAGCACCATAACTGGTGCATTGTAGCTTTCTTATTATATCAGCATCGTATTCTGTAATCATTACAGCGCCCGAATACTCATCAGCTACTGTTTCCGGAGTTGCCATTCCTCCCAAACCCATCCCTGCTATAGCCATTACAGGCAGTGTAATCCACCAAGTCAAACCAGTCGTTGCTATTACTACTATTCCTACTGCTGTTCCTCCTATAGCCCCATAGGATGTAGACTTTATAACATTTCCTATGTCATCGTTCCAAAAGTCCACAGTCTTGCCATAAACATAGTATATTGCATAATCACTATCAGTACCTATCATTAATGATTCTTCGCTGTCAATCTCTCTGCTTATCGTCTTCTGATCTTTTGGTTCTAGTCCTGACAGGAATTCAGTATATGTTACTCCCAGTCCTCTAATATCAGTATCGTCCATATACTCGTAGAGGCCATCTATTGGTCCTGGTACGTCATCAAATATTAGATGAGTGCACATTATACAATACATTTCTCTACCGGGGGACTGTTCAAATAGGTTTACTTCTCCACGGCCGTACTTATTATAACAGCTTATCATCTCATTTGCTATATCCTCTATTATTAAATCATGATTTGTTCTTTGCTTGTATACTATCCTATTGACCGGACAAAGACTTACATCTTCACTGAACTGCTGGCTGGGCTTAGTAGCCCTTATAGGAGCGTTCGGATTAATATACTGCATTATGCCTCCCGTTCTTACTACTGCCTGGCATTCCTGTTCTACTCCAAAATTTGTAAGCAATGCCATAGTCTGTACTACTAGGTATACTACTAATAATACTAAGAATAATGCAAGTACCATCCTTATCAGATAGCTTACCGCGCCTTTCCTGCCCTTGTTTTTTCTCATGATTCTTCCTCCACTATTCTTGCCCTTCCCCCGCATAATCCATGGTCTCCGATAAAATCAGTGTCTACTAAGAATACTGCATTCTTATTGTCCTTCTCAGCGTATATTATGAATAGTTCGTTAACGTCATCATATGTTTTTTCTCTCATTCTAGATAATAATTCGTGTTCGTCTCTTCCATCATAGAATATTTCAGCATAAGTCCTGGTATCTGCAGTGGGTATAGTGTTTTCTAGATGGTCTACATAATAATTGCCCAAACTAAATGTTATGCTCTCTTCTCTAGTGTAAAGATGAGTACAGACTACGCAGTACTGGTTATCGTACATGCTTGATATTTTCCTGTTCAAAGACTGCCTCGGATTAGCTATCCATGTTGCAGGACTGTTCCTTGTTACTTGACTATATCTTCCAGATCCTAGTTTGGCAAAGCAGTTGGCCATCTCCTCTGCTATCATATTTCTTAATTTAATATCATCATCCGCTCTTATCATGCTCTCTGTTATTTCAGTATATTTTACTGTGCATCTGAGCTGTACTGGCAGGCCTGAAGCTGATAATTGTGAGCTCCACCTGCAAGGAAGGTCCATGTCCTGTACGGCATTAGTGGTAATAAGATATATTCCTAGGAATATCATTAGGCCTGCTACCATTAGTATGGCTTTTATCATGTTCTCTGTAATCTGGCCTTTCATCCGAGCCACCCGCATCCTATTAGTTCAAGGCCGCACAGTATTCTTATGAGTACTATGAGTATTGCGAGTAATACTAATATCATGAATATTACCTTCACAAACCATTTTGGCATAACCCCTTTCCTATCCCAATATAACCTTTTCATGCTTATCATTACCATCATAGGATTATGAATACAAAAAGGTTTCTATAATTGGGCTTCTAACCCAATCTCGCAAGCCATTCTTAGTTTACACTGAATGCTGCAGTCATGTTAATCCTGCTATGTTCGGGAAGACCAGCATATTGATATAGTATTAAACCTGCAGCACTTGTCCTGTCCCTTATAACATCGCATCCTGTCATACTGATAACGAATATTTCTCCTGATGGAACACTGCTTAGACCTATCTCATAATCTGTGCAACCCCCACTTTCAATTGTTAAGCCCACTACTTCTATAGGCCTTCCCAGACCATTCCTAATAACAGCTTCAATATTTCCGTCAGGTGTAGTACTAAAACTTGGGCATTCAAATCCACTTACTGCAACGCATCTCTCGGGAATCATAGTGTGCGGGTCTACCACTCCAAAATATGCTATTCCTCCTAATACTATGAAGAATACGGGTATGAACAGTATGCTTAGTATGAGTCCTACCAGGGGCAATACTATGCTTTGATTATTCTTGTTATTGTTTACTATGCCCACTATCCCCAGTATTAGGCCTACGGGTGCTAATATGAATGCAAATACGATTGACAATATTCCTACGGTATCAGTGTTTCCCATGAAATAGTATAATGATGTTACTCATTATAAGCGTTGCTATCATGATGCTATTGCTGCCATGGAAAAAGCAAACCCAAAGAATGCCAAGAACATCAATAGGGCCAGTAGAATGTATATTCCGCTTACTATCAATCCTATTATTGCGAGCACTCTTCCTTCCTCTCCACTGTCTCTTATCTGTATGAGCGCTATTATCCCGAATATTGCTCCTAGTATTGGGAATATGAAAGCAAACACCAATGACAATATTGCCATTACGTTAGTTCTTTTTTGTTCCTCAGCCATAACACTATAGTTAGTACTACCAGTATATAAATCTCTCTGTAATTATTATAATAAGGCATAACTCAATATACCAAACCATTTCTTATTTATCTGTAATTTATGTCTTGGCTACTGCTCTTACCCTGACAATGAGTCCTGTTAGACCACTGTCTAGTTCTGTGTAGTTTATGCTAAAAGTATCCCTAAATTCAGATCTTTGAACGTAACTGTTGTCCTCGCAAGTCACTATCAGCATGAATGTTTGGTACCTATCAACCCGATAGTGATCTCCTGTTTCATTCAGGCTTGCTCCTTCAACGTCTGTAACATCTATACTCCTAACGTTTCCACAAGAGCCCGTATCATCTATAGCAGTAACACCTGTAATTATCACGCCTGATTCCATATTATTCCTGAGTCCTAACTGTACTATTGCTGCATTATTTGCCCCCTCACTTACTGAGGGTATTAGTGCTTGGCAAGCCATTCTTGTTGACTCCATAAAGCACCCTTCCATTATAGGCCTCTCATATACTCCAAATGCAGCAAGGAATGCAGCGGCAAAGAATAATGTCAGCAGTAAGAATAATAAGCTCAATACCAGTCCTATCATTGAGAGAGTGGTGCTGGCATTCTTCTTCTTGCGATTAGCATATCCTATAATCCCAAATACTATTCCTATAGGAGGAAACAGGAATGAGAATACTATTGACAATATCCCCATTACATCAGTATCATCCGCCATAACATCATCACAACCATTAGAATATATAAATCTACCTTTGAGAAAAAACAACAATTAAACAAAAAACAAAAAAAGCAAAAAACAAACTAAATGTTTAGTGAAATGTTTTATCCAGCATTCAGACTGTTTACGTCTTAGCTACTGCTCTTACTCTGACAGCCAAGTCTTCCATTCCATGATCGTCGTCATAGACTATTCTGAATGTTTGCTGATAATCAGTGTTTTCCTCATAACTGTCATCGCAGTCTATTACAAGTACAAAAGCCTGATTTCTTGCAACTTCAGTTAGAGGATCTCTATCAGTGTCCAGTATCTGGAAATCATTCTCCGGATAGGCTATCGTACAAGTCCCATCTCCTACGCTTTCAACACGGGTTACTTCTATTCTTGCAGCTCCTCCGTTTCTCAGAGCTAATTGCAATCTCACATTACCTGCATTATCAGTTATTGCTGGCACTGGTCCTGCGCAAGCCATTGTTGCTGACTCCATGAAGCATCCTTCTTGTACGGGTCTATTGAAGACTCCGAATGCGGCTAGCGCTGCTATTGCTATGACTACGATTAGGATAGCCCAACCATATGTCATCAGGAATTCCATCGCTGCCTGTCCCTTCCTGTTATGTCTCATTGTCTATTTCACCTCAAATCTTAAATAACAATATTGTTACATAATAGTATACTGGTTTATAAAAGTTTGCAGATTATTTATAAATAAAAGTTTTCCTTTATAAACCTATATTATTCCTCCCAAGAAATTCCCTATAAAATAGCTCAGCAAAAAGAACAGTCCAAGACTAACAACCAGAGTTCCCGGAATGGCAGTAAAAGCCTCTCTAGCATCCCCTTTCTTTATCGTACTTACTATAACGCTTGATATTATGCTGGTAGCAGACAATGTTACTATAGCGAATATGAGGAAATCACCATATAATATTCCTCCGCCCTCTCCAAAGCTGAACATGAATCCTGACTGTGACATTACTCCTGGGTCTATATCGACAACCTGGGATAATCGTGAAACAACTTTTAACAATTCTCCTGCAAGAGCAAATAGGAATGGCGCAGCAAAGATTGTAGCGAACTGTATAAATATGGCATAAGTGGTAACAGCGCTGCTCATCTCCTTTCTTATAATCTGTGTTTCCTGAATATTTAATGCAATATTATTCAATAATCCTGCTATTTCTCCCCCTGCATTAAGCCCTTCCACTAATAAGCTAACTGATCTTTTCAACAATACACTGTCATAACTCTCTGCGAACTCGTATAATGCATCATCAAGGTCGTCTCCAGACAATGTTCTTTTGGCGACCATTTCTATCTCCCTTGCAAGTATTCCAAATCTTGGCCTTACAGCGTGCCATAATGCCTTGTCTATAGTCATGCCCGCTCTAACATTAGCGCTTGTCAATAATAGGAAGTCTGCCAGTACTTCTTCTACCTCTTTTTTCCTGTGGTACATTCTAATGTCCATTATCTGGTGGAGTATTATCCAGCAGAGTCCATAGAATACCACTCCCCCCAATATTAAGAATAGGAGTGATATCCTGAGTACATATCCACCGTCATAACCATCACTTAATATTAGATATATTATGTATCCTATATATGATAATACGGTTAGTATTGCAGTGGTATAATACATTATCTTCATTACCTTGTCAGGATGCTTGTCTATACCCGCTCTTTTGAGGCGAGTCCCAAAATCTCTACGCGTATATTTCTTTTTGAACTGTTTTGCCTTTAGTTTCATCTTCTGGTGTGTAGACAAGTATTCTTTTTTCTTCTCTGGCTCTATGACTTTTTTCTTGGAGAATGGGAAAGAGGCAGGCTTATGTTCACTCTTCTCATTTACATTCTTCTTTTTTTGTCTCATAAGTCCACCGGTGGCCTCATATTCCTTATTATATTATAGAACATGAATTGCATGAATATCAAAAACCCCGATATTGTTAGGAGTATTGGCAGTGTCAGGCTTACTGCGAGGAAATTGCTCATCAATACTCCCATTGTTATTCCTATGCTCGGCAGTATCACTGCAAGTATCATGTAGAACATTGCTAATGGATTAAGCTTTCTCCCGTATTCTGTTACTTGTATCATCTGCTCCCTAGTAATCTGGTCTATTGCTGCACCTAGACTGGTGCTAATGTCAGCTCCTGTTTTTAGACTGTTTAGTATCTGCCATAATACTCTCCTAAAGCTCATGCTGGGAGTCTTTTCTGTTACTATTTCTATAGCCTCTTCCAATGATGTTCCTAATTCCACGAGACTTATTATCTCGTTGAACTCTTTTCCTATGGCAGGATAGTTTTTTGAAAGGTTATGCATGGCATCGTATAATGAAACGCCTGATTGTATTTCTATCATCAAGAATCTTGTAGCGAATACCAGCTCCTTGTTTATCTCCTTCTCCCTTTTTGAGAGCATAGTATCCGGCTGGTACAAAAATACGGGCTTTAGTATGAAAAAGAATATGATGAATACTACAGGAAGATAACCATATGATATGTCTAAGAACTGAAAAAACGGGAATAATGCTATTACTATGACTAGGCTTATTAGGCTGCTAAGAAAATATGTTTCTTTTAGGAACTCGTCAGCCTTTTTTGGTATTCCTGCGTGTTCGAGTTTGTATGCCAGTCCAGGGTTCTTTTTAGCCAGGTATTGGAAGTAGTTGTTTAGCATCGTTATCTTCCATACATCTTCTTTCCTGCCGCTATATGCTTTAGCAAGTAGTCTTGGTTCGTATAATATTCTGCCATTACCGTACCAACTTTTTCTACAGTGTTAATCTCCTGTTTTACAAGGTAGTTGAGTACCTTTTGTTTGGTATTAAGATCTTTTTCTATTTCTCTCTTGGAAAACCCGGTATAAAGTTCGAGCGTACTCATTAGTGTTTTTGAATTGTTCATGCTCTTGAGCAGGTCCTTGTTAGGATCATATTGCATTAGCACGTTAGCCTCAGAATCCTCAGATATCTCTGCTATCTGAAAAGTTCTTCTCATCCCGCTCCTCCTGTTCCTGTATTGTACTACTATTAGTTGGAGTGCCGGTAGCATAGTTTTAGGAACGCTTATAGGAGGATTCGTAAGTCTTGTAACGGTTTCTTTAGCGTTATTCGCGTGCACTGTAGCATAAACGCTGTGGCCTGTGTGTATTGCCTCGAATAATACTTCTGCTTCTGCCTTCCTCCTAATCTCTCCTACTACTATCCTGTCAGGCCTCTGTCTTAGTGCATTAACGAGTAAGTCGAGCATTGATACTCCTCCTTTCCCTTCAGGGTTAGGAAGCCTTGTTAGCATAGGAAGCCAGTGCAGAAAGCTGGGCAGTTGTATCTCATGAGTATCTTCTATGCTTATAATCCTCTGGTTGGGCGGAAAGAAATTTGCCACTACATTGAGCATGGAAGTCTTTCCTGAAGCGGTTCCTCCCGCTATTAGTGCTGATAATTCGTATTGTACTGCAAGCCATATTAGTGATGCTGCATTTGCATTGCTCGTCTTGCTGTTAATAAAATCCGTAATGGTCCATGGCTTTGAAGCGAATTTTCTTAGCGTAATAGTATTTCCTGATAGGCTTACTGGCATTAGTGTTGCATTAACCCTGTCTCCAGTGCTAAGATTAGCATCTAATAAAGGCTCGAGTATGGTAATCTGTCTTCCTACTCTTCTTCCCATGATACTCGCATAATGTTTTGTCTGGTCTTCAGAATCAAGGTATATGTTTGTTTTTAGCCATCCGAATAGCCTATGGTATATCCATACCGGGTCACTGGCATTGTTTATTGCTATCTCTTCAAGATAACTGTCTTTCATTAGTATCTCCAGATCTCCCAGTCCTAGGCTCTTTTGTACCAGGTATGCCCTTAGGAACTCTCTTGAATCCTCTTCTACGTCAGGAAAATATTTGCCTAGCAAACTATCAATAGCCTCTTTGAACCTCTCTTCTATAACACCAGTCTTTTTTACATTGACTATGTCTATTATTCCTAGTGATACTTGTGTGGCTATCTCTTTTCTTAGCCTCTCAAGTATTATCGCTGTATTCTCGCTTATCTTTGATATGCTTACAGTATAGTATGGAACGTAAGAATCTGATGATTGTATTATCCTGACTGTAATAGGCATCTTATTTGCCGTATAAGCGTATTCTTTTAGGAGTTTTTCTCCTTTCTTGAGCACTTGTTCATTCTCACTAATGCCTGTGAGCTCTTTATGCATTTCTTCCCTAGTAATACTCTTCTCTTTTGATTCTTCATACTCTTGGCTTGCTGCCTTTTTTCTCTTAGTTCCAGAAACTACTTTTTTGCGAGCCACCATTAACCCCCTCTATCGTCACTAACAGGGGATAGTATTTAAAAGTTTGCTTGGTAGACTGCCATTAATCGTAACATGCTTAACAAATAGTCATATAATCGTTATATTATAGCTTGATATCATAGTATCATGATACTCCGGCCAGAAGGAGTTAGTAAACCTTCTATGACCTATCTGATTGTTAGATTCTTCTATAATAATGTATATCGTATCTCCTGATATTATGATGGATATTAGTACATGTTTATCCTCGTCCCCTCTAATCACCATATTATATAATACTAAATTGTCTATGGCAGGACCTGGCTGAGTAGGTACTATTGTCGTTCTGCTCTCTACCCTTCCTCCTTCTATATATTCTAGCATAATCATATCTTCTAATGTATTAATCAGATAGTCTTTGTATTCTTGAGTATTCTCTTCACTAAATATCCTATAAGATATTTTTATACTGCTCGCGTTAGTCTTATAGCTGTAATCACCCCACCATAACGGCATAATGCACGTATTATCATGTTCCCTCTCAATTCTCATATCATAGAGTATTATATCACATTCAAAATCGCTTAATTGGGGTTCATCATTAATCCTAACAAAATCTTGTGGTACGAATCCTTCCATATTATGATACTCATACGATATTAGGTGGACAATAGTCCTTTGAAATGTATCGTCATATAAAGTATCGTCTTGACTTTTATTAAAGCTAACTAACATTACTATACCAAATACAATAATAAAGAAAATAAAAGCGACTAAAAAATTGTATTTTACTACCCTTTTCATATTACTCATCCTATACGCATTCGCAATCTGCCGAAATCGCTCCTCCGCCTGGAATGCAAGCGCCCGTATGGCCTGGATACATGCTACAGTCAATAGCTCTGCAATCTTTATACCTATTATCAATCCAGCGCCGTGTTATCGTACAAGCCTTCCCCGAACCTCCACCACTGCAAAAAGCATCTCCACCACAACGATCCCGAGCACTACCTAGCCACCTATTGTCTACACACTCATAATATGTGCTTGATTCCCATCCTTCATTACACTCAGCGCCACAGCTTCCTTCTACACAAACGTTACCTGTTCTTATACAATTCTCACTACTGTCACACTCGTAACTTATACTGGCTGAACCGCAAGATGCGCATCCTCCCAAGTGCCCGCACCTTATATTATCGCAAGTGCATGAATGAGTATCGCATGTAAGATGGGTGCAGTCCTGCCATGATTCAGAGCAAGGGTTAGGATCACAAGCATCACATTCAAAGCATCTTCCTTCATAGTATCCAAACTCTCTACACTCAAAATTAGTATTAGGTACTGGCTCACAAGGACACTGATCGCAGTTTACCCTAGCATCAACATAACCGCTTGTATATCCTGCCCTGCTTCCTATAAGACAATGTATTGCACGCTGATTCCCAAGGTTTACTGAGCCAGTATTGCAACTGTTCGGACCTAATGACAATCCAGGATTAGGAAAATTATCATTATTCACAAATCTTACTATACTTGTAGGACTACATCCCTGATATTATGAGAGAGTAAAAGTAGTGCCGTCAGACCCGACACTCCTACTGCCAGTAAGAATTCCTGCCTCTACTACCAATACAGATACGGATATCAGTAATACTGCCAATACGAACATCAATAATAATATCTTACCTTTCATTATAAACACTAAAAAAAACTAATATATATACTTTTGCTATTTGATTTTTATATCATCAGGATAATACAATATCATAGGATCAACCAAAGGATGACTCCCCATATATGGAACTCCATCAATAATAAAACCACAAGTAGAATTATGAAAACCGAGCGCCTCCTCTAAAGGAACACCACCATCATCCACCCGACTATAATACGCAGGCCACACCCTACCCCTCATCTCAGGCTCATAAAAATGAGGATGAAAAATATCAACAGTCTTAAAACGACTATCCCTATCAGCATCACCAGGACGATAAAAACCATTATCACTGCGATAACTAAAAATAAACATCCACATCTCAAAATCCCTCTCAACCATACCAAAACGCCCCTCTACAGGAATAATATCACCAACCTTCAAACCAGTCTCCTCAATATCCACATCATCCACATGACTCATAGAAACAATAACATTAGTATGACCAAGACTAGAAGGCCAATAAACAGGCTCCAAAGAAACACGAGCATTCCTAACATCATTAGCATTAACCAAAAAACCAATATTACTAACCCTAGCACTAACAGGAAAAGGATTAACCAACTCAACATACTCCAAATCAAAATCATCAGAATAATTACGAAAACCAAATTGAGTACTAGCATAATTATGCTCATTAGCACAACCATCTACCTCAGGAACAATAAGATAACTATACTCCTCCAACCAAGTATATGACGTTTCAGGACTCCTAATACCTGTACGAGCCCATCCAATATCAAAAGCACTATAACCTCCTACCAAATAATTATCTTCTACTATAGGCAAACCCTTCCCACCACTGCCCCCAGGAAAAGGATCAAACCGGAAAGGCAACTCAAATATTGGCATAAAATAAGCATTAGGAATCCGAACATGACCATCATCAACTAGTTCAAAATAACCAGGATGAACTAATAAGCCTTCCCTATCATATCTTCCCAGAAAGAACCTGCTCATAACCAAGTTCTCAACACCATCAAACCTATTATCATCCCCTACAAAACGATCAACATAAGACAAAGCAACAACCTCATTACTCCTACCAAGAATACCAGGCAAAAGATTAACAACAAGATTATACTCATGCTCATCAACAATACAATCATCACCCAACACACTAATCTCATCAACAACACTATCAGGCAAATCATACTCACGAGCTAGTTCCACTATAGGATTAACATCACACTTAGTACTACCATCACCATCATCCAAAGAACAACCACTAAGAGAACCAACAAGCAACAAAGAACTCACAAGAGTACCAACACGCCTACCCAAACCACTATTCCTGCCAACAATCCTCTCAAGAGCCATAACAATCACCTAACTATAGTATCATCAGGATAATACAATACCATAGGATCAACCAAAGGATGACTCCCCATATATGAGACTCCGTCAACCAAAAAATGGCAGAGTCCATTATGAACACCTAAAGCCTCCTCTAAAGGAACACCACTATCATCCACCCGACTATAATACGCAGGCCAAACCCTACCCCTCATCTCAGGCTCATAAAAATGAGGATGAAAAATATCAACAGTCTTAAAACGACTATCCTTATCAGCATCACCAGGACGATAAAAACCATTATCACTACGATAACTAAAAATAAACATCCACATCTCAAAATCCCTCTCAACCATACCAAAACGCCCCTCTACAGGAATAATATC
>JBLKOQ010000001.1:0-85109 GCA_047602885.1 Candidatus Woesearchaeota archaeon
CATTTTTTCATCAAATTCACCTCTAAGAAATCCAATACAGAACTACTATTTAAACGTGTCGATTAATAAACACTGTCGTCCATTACAAGATTCTTAAGCTTGTCAATATTATCTGTCATTATCCTCATGCTCTCAGTATCGTCAGAAAGAATATTATAGTCGTCAATAATGCTGCTTGAACCTATAATAGCGTAGTCAGACTTCCTTATAAGATAATCCTGAAGACAGCTTTCAAGACCCGCCATACAATAATGTAATACATATGGGTATAAAAATACTATGCATATATACAATAACGCTTATAAGCTAATATAATACCTAAGTCTTATGAACCCAATATATTTTGGAGGAGTATACATAGTGTGGTTTCTGAGCACATACTTTGTAGTCTTAACCCTGTTAATATTATTCTCTAAAAAAGAGGAGCTCTACGAAACAAAGAAATTTGACTATGATAATGCGCCTTCAGTAACAGTAATAGTACCCGCATATAATGAGGAAGGAAAAATAGGGGATACTATAGAAAGTCTCAAAAAAATAGATTATGATGATATAGAATTCATAATAGTAAATGACGGCTCCACAGACAATACGAGCAAAGAGACTATAGAATCTATAGGGTTCGACCAGAGATTCAGGTTTATAGACAGGAAAGAAAACAAGGGAAAGGCATACTCTTTGAACCAGGCAATATCATACACCAAAGGAGAGTTTATAGCATGCATGGACGCCGACAGCATAGTGGAAAAGGACGTCTTCATAAAAGCACTCCCATACTTTGAAGACAACAAGACAGGCGCTGTAACAATAACCGTACAGATTAGAGAGCCAAAGAACTTCCTCCACAAAATAATAGAAGTAGAGTACATTATAGGACTCTCATTATACCTAAAAGTGCTAGACTTTTTAGGATGCATATTCGTAACACCAGGGCCTTTTAGCATATACAGGGCCAGCATGCTAAGAAGAATAGGGGGTTTTGACATAACCAACATTACTGAGGACTTGGAGATAGCATACAGGATACACAAGTCAGGATACAAGATAGTAAACTGCATGGAAGCTAAGGTCCAGACCATATGCCCTCCGACATTCAAAGGAGTATACCATCAGAGGAGAAGATGGTATAGCGGAGCAGTACAGACGCTCTCAAAGCATAGAGATGTAATGTTCTCAAGAAAATATGGCATGTTAGGGTTCTTTATACCATTCAACCACTTACTAAAATTCCTTGGAATGGCAGTATTCTTGACTTCGATCTACTTGCTGTTTAGTAACATATTCGGCTATTTCTGGAAGTTCAGGCTTACAGACTGGAATATATTATCGCAGTTCAGCCTAATAAGCATAGACTTACTGAGAGTAAACAACGTGATATTTATAGGAGTAAGTTCTGTGGTATTGGCATTAACGCTAGTCTTTATAGGGCTTGCAATTACTAAGCACAGGCATGCTGACAAGATTAAAGGAATAATGGGCTACCCGCTATTCTTCTTCTTATACCAGATGTTCTGGATAGGAGCAATAGTAAGCCTGTTCAAGAGAAAGAAGATTAGCTGGCGATAAAAAATGAAGATAAAAAAAGGACTATTCTTAACAGCGCTCCTAATCACACTGTTCTTGCTTTCTACCATACTGCTTATAGGAAGCCTGTTGTCTGATAAGAGAGAAGAAACTATAAGAGAGCAGATGCATGAACTGCAAGAGAGCATTAGGGAGATACAGACATTCTTTCTTATGAGCGAGGTATGGGGCCCTGAAATGGCATGCCTCGCGTTCAGGGAGAGAGTTACTGAGATGGACAAGACAATATGGTCGCTAGGACAGAGGATAGACCAGTACAGGATAGCGTCCGAAGAGTTCTTTAGAGACCCATACTATTTTGAACAAAAAAGGATTTTTAACGAGCACCAACTAGTATACCTGACACTATTGACGAAACTAAAACAGGAGTGCGGCTATGACCAAGTGATAATAAGCTTCTTCTTCCAGTACGAGACTGAGTGTCCGAGATGCGATGACCAGAGTTTTATACTCTCTGACATTAACAGGGAGTTGGGAGAAGAAGTAAGCATATTCAGTTTTGACACCGGACTTGGGATTAAAGGCATAGAATTATTGGCAGACTATTATGATATTGATGAGCTTCCATGCATAGTAATAGAAGAAACCACTTATTGCGGGCTTAGGAGCAAGAGGTTCATTATGGAGAGGATATGCGAAGCTGCACCCCATATTAGAGCTTCTTGCATCATAGAAGAATAGGCGATGCGACAGCCTTAAAAAGAAGATGACTCATATATTATTATGGTCTTGGAAGATGAGAAGCAACCCAGCATAAAAGTAGCCAAGAGTTATAGTACCATGACATTATACCAGCAGTTGTCATGGCTTGCCAGAAGACCGGCAGAATTTGCCAAGGAAAGAAAGGGTTATGGTGAATTGTCAAGGCTCATAGTTCCTCTAATACTCGTGTCTTTGATGGTATCATTGATTATAGTTCCTACAATAGCATATATGGAACTGAGGAATGATGTTGCCTCAAAATATTATGAGCATATAGGATACAGTATGCTATCAGATATTCCTGTAGAAGAAGAGGCGGCTGCAGAAAGAGAGATTACTACTATTACTATAAACACTATACGATATTTGTTGTCAGAGAACTGGATAGCAGCAATAATAGGAGGGCTAATAATAATACCATTATATGCTATACTGCTGTTAATATATTTCCTTGTAAGAGGATTAGTAAGATACACCTACATAAAGATATTAGGAGGCAAGGGTAGCATGGCAAGACATCTGACCTTAGAAGCCTACTCTACAATATTATGGAGCATTATAGGAACTATAATATTATTGTTGGCTATGATGCTCGTATATTTTGGTCGTGGTATAGGAGCAATAGTATTATTGCTGATTGTTATAGGGGTTACATTGTGGAACTGGAATGTTTATGTTAAGAGTCTCGCATCGTTGCACAGCATGAAAACAATAAAGACATTCTTTGTATTGTTCATACCGATAGCATTATTCGTAATACTAACAGCATTATATTATATTATGTTATTAGGCATTGCAGCCAGAATGCTAACAGCGTTAGGAGCATAGTAATAGCTACATAGTTTTATAAATAATATTCCGGTTCCTTAACATTCCCATAGCGGGGTAGGGCAGCCAGGAGTGCCCGTAGGGCTCATAACCCTGAGGTCGGAGGTTCAAATCCTTCCCCCGCTATTACTACTAAAAAAGAGTAACTTTATAAATGTTGTTGCATTCCTTTAGATATGGTATACACTCCCAAAAAAGCGGTATATGTTTCTGACAAGGGAATGGTAATAGAAGTATTGCCTATTACTGTAGATGAGCTGGCCAAAAAAATGCCTCAGGAAGAGCTGAGCTATCCTGGATTCAGGGCTATAGAGCACTCGCCCAAAGAAGAGACTTACGCTGCCATAGCAATACCCCCTCACGATCCGCAATATGCTGAATTTGTAAAGCCTAAAGCATACATAGCAGGCAGGACAGGAGAGGGAACTGTATACTGCACTTTTGTAAAGGCTGCAGACTATGCCAGAGGACAGAAGATAGGAAGAATAATGGTGGCCCATGACATACTATCAGCAGCGCAGGACACCAGCATACAGGAATATGCAATAAAGACAAACCATTCCAAAATAAAAGAGCTGTTATCATCATTCGGCTTTGAGATGAATACTATGGGAAGAAAGAAGGGCCTGGAAGAAAAAGTGATAATGGACTTTAGTGATGATGAAGAAAGAGACAGGATCAGGAGAACAGCATCATCATGGCTTGTAAACTACAGGGCAAGCCAATAATAATTTGATGCGATTATCAGTTGCGGGTTCGGCTAATAATACCATACACTAAGAGTTTATTTGGCATATTCTATTACTAGACAGGAAAACTTATTAGTATTATAATCGATTCTACACAAATGAAATATATTATTGATACTGACCCTGGGATTGATGATGCTATAGCCATAATGCTTGCAGTAAAATCGGGATTGAACATATTAGGGATAACTACAGTCTCAGGGAATACCACTATAGAGAGTACTACTAGAAACGCTCAGTATGTTTTAGGTTTGTTAAATAGCAATGATATTCCGATATACTCTGGGAGTGAAAGGCCTCTTAACAGAGAACTAGTAAAAGCAGTAGTGCATGGCAAGAGCGGTCTTGAAGGACTAGATCCTAGTAATAATGTAGCTCTATCAGAGAATGCAGTAGACAAGATATTGTCGATGATTAGAGAGAATAATGACGTTACAATAATAGCTTTAGGTCCCTTAACAAATATTGCAAGAGCCATAATAAAAGAACCCGATACGATAAGAATGGTTAAAGAAATAATCGTAATGGGAGGAGCTATCAAAGTTGCAGGAAATAAGAGCAGAGTTGCTGAATACAACTTTTTTGTTGATCCTGAAGCAGCAGATATTGTACTGCGATTTCCAGTAAGAAAGACACTTGTTCCTTTAGATGCATGTAACGAAGTCACATTATTATTAGATGATTTTAAGAAGATAAAAGGTAGTTTGCAAGAACCCATATTGATGATGATTAATCATTATATCAAGAATATTAGTAGTGATGAAGGCATCAATAGCGCGCCAATGTATGATCCTCTAACAGTATACTATGCAATTAATCCGTCTGCATGCACAATTAAAGAGTATGATATTCTGGTTGAAACCAAAGGAGTATTAACGCGAGGCATGACAGTAGCTGATTTTAGAAACAAGCCAGATAGGGTTAATCCAATAGATGTTGTAATACATATAAATTCGGACAAATTTAGAAGTGATTTGATACATTATTTGAGTAAGACTTAGGAGTGCATAGAATATCAAATCATCTGAAAGATATTGCGGCCGATGAGATTTTATGGTTTGTAGTATTATTAATCTACTATCTCTGCATCTATAATATCAACAACTGCTTCATCATAGTCGTATATACGGTCTGCTCTTATTGCATTATAAGCTACTGAATCTCGAAAAAAGGATTGTACTACCGCCTTAGGAGGCACCGTTTGCATTACTTTATCGAACTTTCTTGTAGCCAGCCAGCCAATTATAGGAATGCTTTTTATCTTCCTCATTTCAGGTTCCATAGACTCCAGCGTATCATAAGTGCATCCAAAAACGGTCATACCTACTTGTATCGAAGCATTGTTATACCATACAAAATGGTCCTTACTATATAGTTAGATCTTTTTCAAGTAAATCCTGTCGTGATGGTCAAAACTGTAGAATACGACATTGTCATCTGATTCAAAATATTTGAATATCATTACAAAAGGGCCTTTGATGTGCACTCTTTTATAGTCTTGCAGCGGTTTTTTGAGGTTCTTGTAATGATTAATATCGTTACATTTTAGTATCTCATCAATTTTTTTCATTAAAGCCTCGTATGTAACCTTGTCTTTCTTGCTAAGCTTAATTATTTTGGCTTTCATACCTTCTTCTATAGAGAATTTACGCATTTTCTATCTCTTTTCTTAACTCGCTGATACTCTTGTAGTTTTGAAATCTGCCTTTTTTCTCAATGCTCTTTATCCTCTTAACGTATTCAGGCCTTAATTCAGGTTCAAGAATCTCTTCTTCATACTTTGATATGACAAAATTCATAGCATCAGACTTTGTTTTTAGTCCATATTTTCCCTTAACAATAGTCAGTATCCTGTCTTCACGATCCCCCAAGTCCACTATAGCCTGTACCACCATAACCACCTTTTATAATATTTTATAATATTGTGTTATGTTTTATTATAAAAGTGTTGTGGTAGTGTCAATCCAAAACAAACTCTTATATAATCGTTATAATGCGTTAATGATATGATAACAGGAGGTATAGATGAGGCAGGGAGAGGACCTGTAGTAGGTCCCATGGTGATGGCCATATGCGGATTGTCAAAGGAGACTGGTGAACAGCTGTTAAGAGCGGGGATTAAGGATTCCAAACTAATACTACCGGTCATAAGAATAATGCTAGCAGAACTCATCAGGGAGAAAGCTGACTTCATAGAAATAGTAGAATTTTCTCCTCATGAAATAGACGATGCTGTTAACGATCCTAAAATGAATCTTAACAGACTTGAAGCCAAAGGCACAGCATTATTATTATCTGCATTCTGGAATAAGCATCCCACATCAAGAGTTGCAGTGGATCTGCCTTCCAACAATATGGAATCATACAAGAGCAGTGTAGTATCGTTCCTTCCTGAAGAACATAAGGAAAAGGCATCATTGATATTATTGGAGCACAAGGCAGACGCTAATTATGTAGAGGCAGGATGCGCTTCCATACTCGCAAAAACAATTAGGGATGCGAGGATACAGGATATTGAAAGAAAATTGGGTTTTCCTATAGGATCAGGATACCCTTCAGACCCAAAGACCATAATATTTATAAAATCCTTGAATAGTATCGGAGAAAAGCACGTGAGGAAGAGTTGGGAGAGCTATAAAAGGCTATATAAGGGGAAGGGCCAAACCAAGCTCAGATAAAAAACAACATAGTTGTTATACAAAATAATTGTTACGATAAATACTTTAGAAAATATATGTTGGAGTGTGTGTGCTATGAGGGAGGAAGACGATCTCGAAGAATACTCGGATGAAGAGGAGACAGGCGGAGAAGACGACATATACAACGAGGACGTGCTTGACGATGAAGTTGAAGACGATGAGATAGACGCATTAGAGGAAGGCTTCATGAAAGGATATGACAGGGAATCTATCTTAAGATGCGATCAGTGCGGTCAGGAACTAGGAGACAGCTTCAAGAGGCTAGAAGTAGAAAGCACCCTATACAGGTTCTGTTCAAAGAAATGCCTGGAAGATTTTGAGGACAACATAATATGAATGTGTATTAACTTTATAGTAATTAAAAACAGATAGTGTTATATTCTATAAGATTATACTATGGCTATGGACAATAATAATGGGATACTAAAAGAGAAGACAGGAGCAGACTACCTATACATATTGTCATATGACAATAACATTGTCTTAGTACCATCCAAAGAGCATACTAACATGACTCCATGGCGAAACCCATATCCTAGCACATACGAAATAATACTAAGAGAGGAAGACACACTCCAAAAGTTCATGCCAGGACTCGAAGAATTATTGTCATACAATTATCAAGAGGAAGAAATTAAGAGGATAATGGAGCATACATTCAGTTATCATGGACATTCCCAATGGCATGGCAGGAGAATAAGAAGCTTGGGAGAGAATGCAATAATAGATGGTCCATACAGGAACAACCCAGACCAGTATTCTATCAAAGACCTGATACTAAAGGCAAAAATAGCAAGGCCTAACGGCATAGGAAAGCTGCTTGGCATATAATTACTCTTAACCTTTATAAATAAGAGGGATTGTTATAATGTTATGGGGTTCGGAATACTGCAGCCTATAGGACTATTCGCATTGCTACTGCTAATCCCGTTCATAATAATATACCTGAGGAAACCAAAGGCCATAAACAGGATACTGCCGAGCATAATGTTCCTATCAGAACATAAGGGTATGATGAGAAGGTCATCAATACTACAAAAACTGTTAAGAAATCTGTTGTTTCTAATACAGTTATTATTGCTTACAATGCTCTTAATAGCGCTTGCAGAGCCATATTATGAGACTGCAGCCACAAGATTATTTGAGGACACTATAATAATAATGGACACTTCAGCGTCAATGAGCCACTCAGCACAATTCCAGAGGGCCCAAGAAGAGGCGTTAAGGTCTATAGGAAGAACCACTACCATAATAGCATCAGGATCCCCTGCAAGAATAATATTGGACAGCGGAAGGCCCGACCAGGCCAATGCGAGGATTAGGAGCATGACTCCAGAAACAGTACCTTCAGACCTGGAATCAGCACTAATACTGGCATCATCCCAGGCAGACAATAAAGGAGCAGGAACAAGGATAATAATAATCACGGACAAGAGGGGATATGCGGCGCAATCATACCTAAGCCTACTAGTACAGAAGGGAATGCCCGTAACAATAATAGACGTTAAAGAAGACATAGAAGGAAACATAGGAATAGTAGATGCTCATATGACACCAAACAACGTAATATTCACAATAAGAAACAGTTATCCTACAGAAAAACAAGTAAGCATAAGAAGCGATTATGAGGAAGTACAGACTAACATAGGGCCCATGGGATTCGGAACAGTGAACATGAGGCTCGGCCAGGGAGAAAACACTTTTGTAATGGATGATCCCCAAGGATTCCAATACGACAATAACATAAAAATAATGAACAGTGCAAGACAAGAGCTTGACATTCTCATAGTAACCACATCAGAATCAAAAACAGCATCCCACAGGGCCATGCTATCAATAAACACTACCCAGATGAACATAGAACAAAACACTCTAGGAACAATCAATAAGGATTATGACATAATAATAATGTCAAATTATGCTCCTGAAATAATACTGCCGAGCTTTGCACCCAACGTTCTGGAAATGGTCAGTCGAGGGTCCATGCTAATAATAACAAGGTCGAGGAACATGGCATCCCTAAGCCAGGACATAATGCCAGTAACATTCGAAGGAACAGTACCTGATACAGTGGATGTAAGAGCACAGCCATCACCAATAAATCACGGGGTGGAATACAGTGTTATTAGAGCTCCTCCAAGAGCAATACCAAAGAACGGCACTACAGTACTCGCTTCTACTGATGACGGCAACGTAATAGCAGCGGCAATGACACACGGTTCAGGACTGATAGTATACCTGGCATACGATGATACCAGTGACATATTCAGCACCACTCCAAGTTATCCCATACTATACAGCAACCTAGTGGACATAGTGACAAGGGCAGGACTAATATCGCAGCAGAACATAATGACAGGATCATACTACGCTTTGGCTAGTGCGCAGCCGGTACAAAAACCGTCAGAGCAATACCCTACAATAAGAGAAAGCATTCACATATCAGAAACAGGAATATACAGGATAGGAAGCTCGAGGATAGCAGCCCAGCTCCTCAGCAGCGAAGAGTCCGACCCATCTACAAAACTAAGATATGACATTAGGGGTGTTGATGACGGAACACTACAAAAAACAACCATTAACGTAATGCTCGCAACACTAATAGGAATACTCGCACTATTATTATTATTTGCTGAAGCGCTCTATATTAAGAAGAGGGGTGACGTCTAAATGGAACACCAAACACTCCTCTCACAAATAAGCGCCCTAAATACACTCACATTCAACAATATCAATCTGATGATACTCGCAATACCCATAATACTGCTTATGATAATGCTCTTATGGAAGCACTTCATAAGATTCAAGGACAAGGAAGAAAAAATAGCGTACGAGAGCCATACGAGAACAGCAAGGATATTGATGAGCATATCAAGAGCTATAATAATATTATTGGTCATAGCAAGCCTTGCAGGCCCCCAGATACACTACCAGAAGACTATACAGGATGATGCAAGAGCAGTAATAGCCCTCGATACAAGCAGCTCCATGGAAAACTATAACAGGGAAATGATAAACGATCTTATAAGACAGATACAACTCGAGGTAGATACTGAGATATACGCGTATAACACTTCAGACTGGGAGAGGGTCAGGCCAGCAATAAAACAGAATACTCCAGTACTATTGATAAGCGACGGGATGATGACAGGAGGCCCTCTTAGGATAGCGTCAATAGCAAACACTCTTAACAGTACCATAAACGCAGTATCACTGGATCCATTAAATCATGACTTTGCAGTATCACTTGACGTTCCGCAGATAAGCGCTGCAGGAGTCGAGGTTCCAATAGTGGTCAGCGTAGAAGCAAATGAGTTTGCAAGGACAATGGACCATGAAGTCTCCATAAGAATTGATGGCAGAGAAATAGCGAACAGGAAAGGTACGGGAAGAGCCGAATATACTATTATGATAGCCCCTGATGAGGGCCAGAAAACAATAGAAGCAGTATTATTGACAGAAGACTATCATAGCGAGAACAACCATGATACAAGAATACTCACAGTATCAGAAAGACCAAATGTATTGTTGATAAGCTCTAAAAGTCCAAGTCCGTTATCCTTTACGTTGCAGCAGCTATACAATCTTACTACAAGACAAAGCCTTATGGGCATAGACGATGAGAGCCTCGCAGAGCACTATGCGATAATACTGGACGACCAGCCGTTTGCAAGAATAAGAGCATACCAGAATATGATAAGCGATTATGTAATAGATGGCAATGGTCTTGTGGTCGTCGGCGGCAAAGAAAGCTATGAGTTCGGAAGATACAAGGACAGTGTTCTAGAAAAGATACTGCCTGTAAGAGTTGGGGACGCTGAGCCTACAGAACCCACAACTACCAATGTAGCATTAGTAATAGACATATCAGGAAGCACAGGACTCGCATTCTCTGACGATACAGAGATGACAGTGGTTGAAATGATAAAAAACCTTGCTGTAGGAGTACTAAGAACATTAAGGCCCAATGATTATGTCACTGTAATAGCATTTAACAGGCAATACTTCATGATAGCAGACCTAGCTCAAGTATCTGCGCAGCAAGGACTTGAAGGAAGAATACTGAGACTTCAATTCCACGGAGGCACATCCTTAGCAGTAGGAATGAACAGGGCGATAGACGAGATATCAAGAGCTTCAGGAGACAAGTACGTAATACTGTTTTCTGACGGCATAAGCCAGTCTGAAAGGGCTGACGAGCTCTCAGCATACAGCATGAGAAACGGCGGAATAACACTATACACGGTAGGAGTAGGCGATGGCACCGACGTAGCTCATATGAGAAGACTGGCACAGATTACAGGAGGAACATTCTTCCAGCCCGGAGAAGAGGACAAATTCAAGATACTGTTCAGCCCTCAAGAAGACACTCCTACAGACCCTCAGGCGCCACAAGAGCCCGAAAGATACATGCTATCAGCATGGGACGAGCACCACTTCATATCAAGAGAGCTTAGGATGCAGAGCTTTGTAGCAGGATACAATAGAGTAGTACCAAAAACAGGAGCTAGAACATTAGTAGTTACAGAACAGAACAATCCCATAGTAACAGCAGGATTCTTTGGCTTGGGTAGAATAGTTGCCATGAGCACAGACAACGGACAGGAATGGGCAGGAAACATATACGAGAGGAACCCAGAACTAATAGCAAGAGCAGTAAACTATGCCATAGGAGACCCCGGGGAAAGACAGGAATTATACGTTAAGGCAGAGAATGCGAGGGAAGGGAGGCCTTTTGACATTATGATATTCAGCAAAGCCCAGATACCATTAAATATCACTATCAGCAATCAGACAGTACAGTTCAGGGAAGAAAGATACGGATTGTACAGGGGAACAGCAATGCTCGAGGCAGGAGTCCACACCGTATTAGGAAGGAAAATAGCAGTATCATACGATCCGGAATACCAATACAATCCACGAGGAATAAGGAGTGCTGCCATTGCTACGGGAGGAACAGTATTCGAGATTACAGAGTCAGAAGAAATAATCGAAAAGATAAGACAGGATACGATAAGGACAGAGCAGACTTCAGAATCAGCAGCACACTTCTTCTTGCTCATAGCAGGAATAATATTCCTGATAGACGTGTGCTGGAGAAGGCTTTCAGAGAACAGGGGGGGAATATGATGCGGTACATAAGGAACAATGTAAACATACTATTATTGCTCATAATAATCGTAATGGCTGTTACCATGATAGGATACAACAACTACCAGGACAATCTTACAAGGGACATAATGGAAGAGAACAAGGAGATGAGAAGAGAGCTCACAGAACTAAAAGATGACCTTGGCATGAAAGAAGACAGGCTAAGAGAAACATTCTCGGAACTACAAAGACAGCTCCAGGACAGCATACGATTCGAGTCATTATACACTGACATCGCATCAGAGAGAGAGTCTTTGAACAGCAGCCTGTCAGAAATGACAGCAAGATGGCAGGACGAGCAGAGCAGGAGGCGGGAACTGGAGGTTAGGGCCACATCATTAGAAAACCAGCTTAACAGCAGAACTATAGAACTGCAGGTCGCAGAAGGAGCCCTCGGAGGATGCATGGCCTCCCTCACAGCATGCAGAGCCCAGCTCGACAACTAGTGTTAATATTATTAGGATGATGCAATAATGAAAAAGAAGAACAGGCGCGAGGAGACAAGAGAACTCCTGATGAGGAATAAGACCAAGAGGAAGGCATTAAGACTTTATGATGAGCTTACTACAGCAAAGAACATGATGATGCTGTTTAGAATAATGCTTAGTACGTCAGCATGGACTCTTGCAATAATGATAATAGCAAGATTCTTCATGATAAATGCTTGGTATCTCTCGCCCATACCCTTATTATTCATGACTTTGGGAATAATAAGAATGGCAAGGGTTGACGCTCTAAGAAAGGCCGAAGAAAAGCACAAGGAGTTTAATGAACAACTGACTACGGCAAAAGACAATTTTTTCAAGGAGAACGAGATGATAGAACAGCTCGAAGAGGACATAGTGATGAGGTCAAGACTATTGACTACAAGCATGTACTTTGAGAGAAAACAAGTATTATTCTCAATAATAGTCATATGCATAATGCTCTTTGGAACAAGTTACATAGCAGAATATGATGTTAGAGATATACCAAGATTATTCGAGCCAGTAATAGACGCTGCAGAACAATATTTTCCAAGAACACTAACATGGGCTCAGAGAGTAAGCGTTACGGGAATGGAGGATGCAGGAGACCTTGAAAGTTCAGACGACATATACGGGGACAGGTCGGAATACATTGAGCGGACAAGAGAAATACCAATAGAACTCCAGACTGCAAGGGACGCACTAGACCTTAGCAGCATCAGGGAAATAGAAGAGAGGGATTTTGACAATTATGCTCCGAGCGACTTGAGGATAGCAGCAGCAGAGACTTATGAGAATACTATACCATTAGAAAAATACAGCGTGGTAAGAAACTATTTTATGATTGACTGAGGTGCAAAACAATATGGAAGGATATGACAAGCAATTCGAACCGATATTCAAGGAGATAAGAAAAGTAGTGGTAGGACAGGACGAAATGATAGAAGGCCTCCTGATAGGGCTTCTAAGCGACGGTAACGTATTATTGGAAGGATACCCTGGACTCGCAAAGACACTAGCGGTGAAGAGTTTTAGCGAAGCAATGGACTTGGTTTTTAGCAGGATACAGAATACTCCTGACCTAATGCCAACAGACATTACAGGAACACATATAATACAAGAGTCGGGAGGAAAAAGACAATTTAAGTTTCAGCCAGGCCCAATATTTGCGAACATATTACTGGCGGACGAAATTAACAGGGCGACGCCAAAGACACAGTCAGCACTGCTAGAAGCGATGCAGGAAAAACAAGTGACAGTAGCAGGAGAGACATTTGCACTGGACCTTCCCTTCTTCGTACTTGCCACACAAAACCCTATAGAACAGGAAGGCACTTATCCTTTGCCCGAAGCCCAGGCAGACAGGTTCCTCCTAAAAATAGTATTAGGATATCCGAGCCCTAAAGAAGAGCTAGAGATAGTATCACGGTTTGCTGAGGAGAGCAAACTGCCAAAGATAAGAAAAGTGGTGAGCAAGAGCGAAATACAAAAAATGCAGGGACAAGCCGAGAAGTTGCCAGTGTCAGAAGAAATCAAGAAGAAAGCAGTAAAGCTAGCCGCACTAACAAGGATGAGCCAGCACCTCGCATACGGAGCAAGCCCAAGGGCAAGCATAGCACTAGTCAAGACCAGCAAGGCAAGAGCTCTTATCAGGGGAAGAAAATATGTGAGTACTGAGGATATTGCCGCTATGGCAAAACCAGTATTAAGACATAGAATAATACTCAACTTCGAGGCTGAAAGACAAGGGCTAACACCCGACACCATAATAGAAGAGATATTAAAGAGCGTTTAATATGATAAGCACAGAATTCCTAAAGGACCTCGAAAAATTCTCTCTAATAGTGAGAAAGAAGATATCCTCAAAATACCAGGGTCAGAGGACGAGCAGAGAGCCAGGAAGGGGTATAACATTAAGAGAGCACAGACAATATACTTCCCAGGACGATATTAGGACTATAGACTGGAAGGTATATGCGAGGACAGACGACCTCTTCGTAAGAGTGTATGAGGAGGATAAAGACTTATCGGTACACTTGATACTAGATGCAACCAAGAGCATGGACTACGGAAATATGATAAGCAAATATGAGTATGCGAGCATGATAGGAGCAGGATTCTTATACCTTGCCATGAGGAGCAATGAAAGATACAAATACACAATATTGGGTGATGACATGGAAGTTCATCCAATGAAGAGAGGAAGGCATCATTTCGGAGGATACGTGAATACTATCAACAAGAGAAAACCCCAAGGTACAATGCAGCTCTCTGATGCCATAGAAGCATACAGGAAGATACTAAAATCTAAGAGCCTAGTCATAATAATAAGCGATTTTTTGGAGGACAATGAAAGGATAGATATGATGCTAAGAAGTCTTAGGAAGCATGATGTCAGGATAATACAAGTATTGGACAACGACGAGATAGTGCTGCCTTTCGAAGGAGACTACAAGTTCGAAGACCCCGAGTCAGGAACGAGGATGAGAACATTCATAGGACAGGGCCCGAGAGCAGAATACATAAGAAAGCTGGAAAGCCATAATAATAGCATAATGCAGTCATGCGACACCCTAGGATTCGAATACTACCTTGCTAATACGAGCGATCCCATATTCGAGTCTTTCTTTAACATAATAAACTATTAACATAATCATTCACTATGAGAACTGCTTCTTTCTCATTCTCAGCAGTTGTTATTATATGAGAATCATCAGTAACAATAATATTATTGTGCTTATAGTACTTCTTAGTGTTAATAGAATCATTAATGTAGTTTATTGATAATATTTTATTATAGTGGCTCTTGTCTATTGGTATTCTGTAAGTGTTTCCTCCGCAATAACGCTCAGGCTTTCCAGACGCAATAATATTGTTGCATTTGCATGAAATTCCAATATTAATACTGTTTATGGTCATGTTTTCTATATTGGTCCTGTAGAGAGGATTATTGTTATTGCTTTTATCCTTAAGATGCTTCAATAGAAGGTTGCACTGCATCATAGACACTATTCCTGCAATCATAGGATTAATTCCATTAACAGAACACGATAATGCAGAATGCTTATTATTATGGATGCACTTATAACAGTCATTATCCATGAATAGCTTAGCCTCGCCATAAGAGGATACTGCAGAGCCGTGAATCCAAGGAACCCTATTCTTTAGAGTGTCATTAACAAAGATTCTTGCGCTAATACTGTCAAGACACTCCATTACAATATCTGAATCTAATAATAATATTGGAGTATCATATATATCACTAATATGGTATTGTAGATTAATGCTACTGTTTATCTTTAGAGTTCTATTATAAGCTGCGTGGGCTTTAGGCAGTCCAATATCAGATTCCAAGTACAATGAGCACCTATGAAGATTAGACTCTTCTACTATGTCACGATCTATAATTACAATGTTATTGCATCCTAGCCTAACCAATTGTTCCAATACTCTAGAGCCGAGAGCTCCCAGACCCAGTATTGTTATTCTGGATTCTGACAACAGTCTTTGAACATCCCCGCCTATAACAGGCTCTTGCCTAATATAACGATTATCCATAATTATTTACCCTAATAGGGATATGGGGGTTAGTAAGTCATTATAATAATTAGCCCTGGCTCTGTCCTAAATCTCCTACTTCGCTTACCAAAACCCTATACTAAAGCATAGGAGCTTGGTAAGCTACGCCGTGCCAGTGCCATTATTGCTGCGCAAAATGACACCAACAATGGCAACGACGGAGTCTTAGGACAGAGCAATTAGCCCTAAAACGCTTATAAACAATATGGTGTGGTATAGCATCACATTTATAATATGATTATAGTATTCTCATTCTATGGCAATAAAAGCAATAATAATAGGGGCTGGCTATGGAGGGCTTAGCTGCGCAGCACTCCTGGCTAAGGAAGGATATGACGTTCATGTAATAGACAAGATAGAACAAGCAGGAGGAAAAGGAAGCCTGCTCCAAGAGGAAGGATTCTCATTCGATATGGGACCTAGCTGGTACCTAATGCCCGACGTATTCGAAAAGTTCTTCAGCGAATTTGGGAAGAAGCCTGAAGACTATTATACTATAAAGAGGCTTGACCCGTCATACAGGATATACTTTGGGAAGGATGACAAGATAGACATAAGCCCGAGAATAGAGGACAATGCAGAACTGTTTGATAAACTGGAAGAGAATGGCAGAAAGAAATTCCTGGATTATTTGGCACAGTCAGAATACCAGTATAATGTGGCTATGAAGGACTTCGTATACAAGAGGTACACTAAGATAACCGATTTTTTTAACAAAAGGATGGCTACGGAGGGTATGAAGCTAAAAGTGCTAAAGAATTTTGATAAGCACGTAAGCACATACTTCAAGAGCGACAAGGCAAAAAAGATACTCGAATACAATATAGTATTTCTTGGAGGAACGCCATACAATACCCCTGCATTGTACAGCATAATGACTCACGTAGACTTCAACCTTGGAGTATGGTATCCTATAGGAGGACTAAACGCAGTAGCAAAAGGAATAGAAAAACTTGCTTTAGAGCATAATGCAAAATTCACATATAATCATACTGCAGAAAAGATAATAGTAGAAAACGGCAGAGCAGTAGGAGTGATGACCAACAAGGGGAGGATAGATGCTGACATAGTCGTCGTTAATGCTGACATGCCACACGCCGAAATCAGCTTATTGGACAAGAAATACCAGTCTTATAACGAAAAGTATTGGGAGAAGAAGACTATAGCGCCCTCAGGGTTCATAATGTATCTTGGTGTAAAAAGGAAAGTGAAAGGATTAGAACATCATAATCTATTCCTGGACAATGACTGGATGAAACACTTCGACCAGATATTCAAGAAGCCCGGATGGCCTGACAATCCATCATACTATGTGTGCGCTCCTACAATAACAGAGCCAGAAACAGCTCCTAACGGAATGGAAAACCTATTCATACTGGTTCCTGTAGCAGCCGACCTGGAGGACAATAACGACATAAGAGAAGAGTATGCCTCCGACATAATAAGGCATTTGGGAAGCATAATAGGTGATGATTTCAGCAAAGACATAGTATACAAGAAGATATTCGCCCATAATGATTTCATACAAAGATATAATGCGTATAAAGGTACAGCACTAGGATTATCACACACCCTCATGCAGTCAGCACTATTCAGGCCTGACGTTAAGAGCAAGAAAGTAAAATCATTGTATTATACTGGACAATACGTGCATCCCGGCATAGGAGTGCCCATGGTAATAATAGCATCAGACATACTGCGCGGTGTAATACTAAATGAGCATCCGCTTTGAAAAAATATTCAAGAGAGCAAGTACAACCTACTATTATAGTAGCATATTCTTTCCTAAAAGAACAAAAATAGATATTTTTGCATTGTATGCTTATGTCAGGACGGCAGACGACTATGTCGATTCCACACCGCAAGACAGCAAGGGATTCTTGCAATACAAGAAAGAAACATTCGACATGCTAGACGGAAAAAGAGACTCGGATAATATGATAATAGCCGAGTTTGTAAGGCTTTCCAAGAGAAAAGGATTTGAGAGGGAATGGATAGTTTCATTCCTTAACGCTATGGAATCAGACCTTACAAAAAAGACTTACGATAATAGTAAGGAATTGGACTTATACATATACGGCTCTGCCGAAGTAATAGGGCTTATGATATGCAAGATTATAGGAATAAAAAAAGAGTATTATCAAGGCGCAAAAAAAATGGGTTATAGCATGCAACTAATCAACTTCATAAGAGACATAGAAGAAGACAATAACCTTGGAAGAACATACATTCCTGAAGAAGAATACAAGAAGCACGGTTTGAATAGCCTTACAAGAAAGGAAGCTGTAAGAAATGGAGAAGCTTTTGAAAATATCATAAGAGAACAGATAAAAAAGTATAAGAGCATAAAAAAAGAAGCGCATAAATCATTAAGAGGAATACCTTACAGGCAGAGAATACCTATAAAGACAGCGTCCGACCTTTACAATTGGACTGCAGACCAGATCGATAATAATCCCATGATAGTATACAGTAAAAAGGTTAAACCCAAAAAGTCACGAGTAATATTATACATTATAAGAAACGCAATATTTCCATGGTAGATTGATCATAATGGACATCAAAAGAATAATAAAAATGTCAAGGCCGAGATTCTGGCTATATCTGGCAGGAACATTCATGGTAGGATACGCTTACGGAATAAATGATGTTTCATCACTGTTACAACCATCATTCATTATACCATTCCTAATATTCCTGATACCAGCAAACATATTCGTATACGGTATTAATGATATTGCAGACAGGGAGATGGACAAGAACAATCCAAAAAAGGATGACAATAAAGAGAGTGCTGTAAGGAAAGGAGAGGAGAAGACTATTGCGATAACAGTATGGGCAAGCCTCATAATAATGATAACAGGACTCATGTTTTATACTGACATTACAGGAATGATATTATTGGCTGTATTTATCATATTAGGGGCAGGATATAGCCTAAAACCATTACGTCTTAAAGAAAAACCTTTCCTGGACTTTCTGTCAAACTCATTCTATATAATCCCAGGAATAATAGGATATTATATAGCATCAAACAGCGTGCCTCCCATGATAATATGGCTTATGGGAATAAGCTGGACGGGAGCAATGCACCTCTACAGTGCAATACCAGACATCATCCCAGACAAGAAGTCAGGAATAATGACCGCTGCAACAGTACTCGGACACAAGAACAGCCTATTATATTGTTCATTATTATGGAGTCTTTTTGTATTGTCACTCATAATACTTGAGGTACACATAATACTATTATTGGCAAGCCTTACTTATGTAATAATACCACTAATACTAATGTTCATGCCACAAGAAAGCGTTACGAGAGCATACTGGAAATATCCTTACATCAACGCTTTTATAGGGATGCTGTTCTTTCTTAACGCAGTACTAATGATAATATGAGATGATACTATGAACAGGGAAAAGAATGTCATACCAATAATACCCTCATTATTCATATTTACCATAATACTAATAGCATTTTCAGGACTTATGACAGGACTAGGATACGAGCTTAGAGGGCATGGCATAATAGCAATGACACTAACATTCCTCATAGGACTCCCTACCATAATAGCAGTAGGCAAGTATAAGGAAGGAATAAGACTATTGTTAATACTTGGAATATACACTTATATCATAGAATCCATCGGAGTAATAACAGGGTATCCTTACGGGAGATTCTATTATGGGGAGATGATGGGATACAACCTATTTGGCATAGTTCCTATAGTACTGCCACTAGCATACATGCCACTAGCTATAGGCGCATATTATATTGCAGACAAACTATCTCCCAATAAGGCCATGATAATAACACTTAAGATAATGATGCTATTGTTGTTCGATTTAGTTTTGGATCCTGGGGCTGCGGCTCTCGGATACTGGATATGGGAAAATTCTGGAGCATACTATGGGATACCACTAACCAATTATATAGGATGGATTATAAGCAGCCTTATTACAGCACTGATATGCTCATATCATTATAAGAGCATTAGAAAAGCCAATCCTAAACTAATACTTGCAAGCCCATTATTGTTCATGGTATACTGGACATTCACAGTAATAGGCCTTGGGATGATAATACCAAGCATTATAGGAATAATAACTATTATAGTATTAGGAGGGTTTATAGTAAGTCCCAAAGCAAGAAGATACCATCATGGCAATACCTTTAAAAGCAAATAACATATGTTACTATTATGGCATTCAAAGTGACTCCTTGGGAGGTTAAAGGGAACATAAAGTATGACAGGCTAATAGAACAGTTCGGGCTCTCAAGAATTACAGACAATCATATAGAACGGATAGAGAGAATAGCAGGAGAATCGCATTACATGCTAAGAAGAGGAGTGTTCATAGCCCACAGAGATTTGGACTGGATACTCGACAATTATGAGAAGGGAAAACCATTCTACTTGTATACTGGGAGGGGACCTTCAGGAGACATTCATATAGGGCATGCAATGCCATGGATATTTGTTAAATGGTTACAGGACAAGTTCAATGCAATACTATACTTTCAGTTTACTGATGACGAAAAGTTCCTGTTCAAAGAAGGATTAGATTTGGCGAAAGTAGAAGAAGCATTATACGAGAACATGCTGGACGTTGCTGCATTCGGCTTTAACCCCGAAAGAACAGTGTTCGTATCAGATATTAGGGACATAGAATTATTGTATCCTCACGCGCTAAAAGTATCAAAGAAAATCAATTATAGCACTGCAAAAGCAGTCTTCGGATTCAAGGACGATACAAATATTGGACAGTTATTCTTTACGAGCATACAGAGCGTTCCTAGTTTTCTGCACTCGGAGATTACAGGCACTAAAATGCCATGCCTAATACCACACGCTGTAGACCAGGACCCTCATTTTAGGGTATCACGTGATGTGTTGCCTAAACTCGGGCATTACAAGCCAGCTTCAATACAATGCGTATTCCTCCCGGGACTCGAAGGGGAAGGGAAGCTGAGCAGCAGCGAAGGCAACATCATAGGATTGCATGATGACGAGAAGACTATAAGAAAAAAAATTAATAAATACGCATATTCGGGTGGTAGAGACACTGTAGAAGAGCATAGGGCTAAGGGCGGGAGGTCTGAAATGGACATATCATACCAGTATATGAGGATGATGTTCGAGCCAGACGATAAAGTCTTATCGAGAATAGAGGATGATTATCGCACAGGAAAACTATTGTCTGGAGAGATAAAAAATATGCTGATAGACCGCATAACAAAATACAATAATGCTCATAAGGAATCAAGAAAGAAGGCTGAGAAGAACATCAAAGACTATCTTATTACGGAAGAAAAGATAATGCATTTGAAAAGTATAACAAAAAAATAAAAGGTTTTTATCGTACCATACTATATTAGTAGATAGGAATTCCTGCTACAGTTACCTGGTCTAGACTAATCCTATTAACAGTCTCCAAGTCTGATATCCTGTTAATCCTCAATAGGTTAGGGCTCTTAGTATACAACAATTCTTCTATATACAAGCTCCTCTCAACACCCATACTCCCACTAGCAGTACCATGGTCTATTAATCCCCTTAGTCTTATATCGTCACGGCTAATATGGAATACGAGAGCGCCATTATATGACTCTCCTCCAGCCCTATGATCCCAGCTTCTTGCAGGAATAACCAATAGGTTCTTGTCTTTAGAGAACAGGAATGCCTTGTGCTCCCACTCTGCAACGCTACTGCTATATCTTCCTTCAAGAGCATAAGTTACTGTTTCTCTAGGATTATAAGGATCGGTAACATCGAACAATGATACTTTTAGTCCTAGTATCCTGCCGTCATCAGTACCATCCCTTCCTATTCCTATAATAGTATTCTCGTCATAAGGATGCAAATATCTGGAGAATCCTGGTATCTTAAGCTCTCCTAACACATTTATGTCATTAGGGTTTGACAGGTCTATAGCAAAGAAAGGGTCAACATCCCTAAAAGTAACCAGGTATAGCATATCTCCCATGAACCTGCTCGAGAATATTCTTTCCCCGAATGCTATTCCTCTCTCATGGTCCAATATGTCCATATTATCGCTGATAGTAAGGACGTGATTCTCTGTATTTATCTGGTCTTGCCATACAATCCTTCTTTCTTCAGGAGTCAGATGAGCAGTCATCATATTAGACGTAGTAGCTACTCGGAGTATTCCATTATGCTCGTCCATGGCAAACTGGTTGTTAAGCCTTCCAGGAACAGTAACAGTATCTCCAAGGGTTATCCTATTCCTGTCTACAGCTACCTTGTGTATTAATGTATAGTCCCTAAACTCATATTTTGAAAGCTCTTCTTTTACAGCGGATTCTATCTTGTCTAGTAGAGCGTCTTGCTCATTAGCAGGCAATCCATACAAGTGTCTCATCATTACTTCTCTTCTCTTATGCTCTTTTTCCCATGACGACAGTATTCTGGAATCAACATCGTCTATTAATGACAATAGGTTTCTCTCATCTGATGAGAGTCTTGGCATAATCATTTCTACAGTCTTGTCAGTCCTAATATCCCATTCGTTAATATACTGGGTGGTTGCTATATAGAGGTTGTCATGAGACATGTATATGGTTTCGCCTCCCTCTACTACTATGGACTTGGAATCTAAATTATGAGAGTCCATGTTAACCATGTGGACAGTAGCATACTGTGGATTGCGATAAGGCATCCTATAATAGTATATTGAAGAAGGCTCAATCCTAGACTCTATATCGCCAACCCTAATAAAAGGAGTGGGCGTAGGAAGACTAATATCAGCATGAGACCTTACTATGAGATAAGCATAGTCTCCTATCATCCTCCCTTCAGTATAGTATCCTTCAACCTCATAAGACTCTATAAGAGCGGGATTACTCCTATCGCTAATATCATATAATTCTATGAAAGTGCTGGTATCATGATAATAACCCCGCCATATGCCAGGACCTCTATCACTATGATGCCTAAACAATAATAAGGTATCTCCATTAATAAACATTCCTTGGGCACTACTATTCAGTCCTGTTCTTGATATTACTCTAGCATCCTCGCCAGGATAAGCGTCTATAATGAACAATGTATTCTGAGTTACAGTGTATATATAGTTCCCGTCAGTCTTTATTATGTCCGCTTCATCAACGCCTTCCACCTGTACGTTAGTTTCAGAAAAATCCCTGGAATCTGAAGCTACAGGAGCCGAGCTTTCCATAACCATGTCCGCTGCTTCACTCCGTAACATAGTGTCAACCCCTGCAATAGAGCCATCATCATGCATATATGATGATAAGAATGCAGTGATTTCATCCGAATTCTTAAAAGAGTGTGCCTGAACATTCATTTCAGGCCTAAAAGTCTGTTCATAATCCACTACTATCCCTGTAGGGGGTTGGCAGGCTGTCGATACGAACAGGAATGCCAGGGCTATAGGAAACAGCCATGTTGTTATACTCTTATTCATAATAATCACCTTTATTATTCAAAATCCTGAGTATAGACTATAGCCTCATCAATGAATATGTTGACTGAGTCTACTACTGTAGGGATGCTTCCTTCAACCCTCTTTTGTTCTATGACCTGTATGCATATCATATCATCCTTGGGAGGAATGATTGTTATCATTAGGTCGAGAGTATTACCTGATACTATTTCGTCAACCTCGTAAGAATAGCATGGGTTAGGAAGGTTTAGAGTAAAACCATAATCCAGTCCTGAATCATGCCTTGACATCGTAACAGATTCTATTCTCCAGTCATCATTTATTACAGGGTCCATAATAGCACTATAAGCCTCAGTGTCTTTTAATAGTATCGTAAAGGATGCGGGCTTACTGGAAAGCGGTATGCTTCCTGAAACTTCTACAGAAGTTACGACTTGAGCGCATACTCCTCCAGTATCCCTCATGACCACATTAACAGCCACTTGCTCGGGGTCTGATTCTAGTATTAATTCTTCTGTCTCAACAGCATAACAAGGGGTAGGCGTCTCTACCATGAAAGAATAATGGAAATAGCCATCATCATAATAGTACTCTATGTCCTGGGTCTCGTCAAAATGAGGCGCCAAAAAATCGTTGCCGTTAGGCTCATCATTTACACAGCTCGCAATAATCAAACTGACCATTACGAGTACGGTTGGCAGCAATATCCTACCTATGTTCATTATCATCATCTCCTTTGTTTTTTGGCATTATGCCATTATAGCTTATGGTATGGTCATATATAAATGGATTTTTTTGTTAAGGCTATAGCCGACATTGGAGCAAATCATTTATATAGTAGAGATAGTTTATTACTACTGTGAAAACTACAATTTTGATACTATTGGGAGTATTCAGCATATCGATAATATTCTTAATTATTTTAGTAATGATGAATCCTGGAATATTCGACTTGGATGATAGATGGGACGCTGGATTGGAAGAAGCCTGCGAGAAGCATGGAGGAGAATGGTCATCATTATATAAAGAATGTTCAACTTATGATTCTGGAGCAGACATAGAAGGTTTTTGCTTATTATATGGCGGAATGTATAATGGTTGCGCGTCTGCATGCAGGCACGCATTATTATCAGTTGGATGCATAGATGTATGCGTACAGGTATGCGAATTGTCATGATACCTAAACAGATTATTGATTCTTAATCCATTCGATAACATTCTGGGAATGGGTTTTAGGACTAACATTCTCCCAAACCATCAATATCTTTCCATTGTCAACTGCAAAAGTAGTCCTGGAGACGCCTTTAAACAGCTTTCCATAAAGGCTTTTTTCCCGAATAACACCAAAAGAATTAGCAGCCAACCTATCAGTATCAGATAATAGCTTATAGGGCAATGAAAGTTTGGAAGCAAAACTATTATGGCTCTTCCCGCTGTCAGGACTAATGCCCATAATATCCCATCCTAAAGATACTATCTCGGCATAATAGTCGCGCGCATTGCACGCCTGCTGAGTGCATCCAGGAGTATTATCCTTAGGATAAAAGAATATAATAGTCTTATTCAATGATGCAAGACTATGATTATTCCCTTCATAGTCCACTATTTTTATGTCAGGAACCTTATCGTTCTTATTAAGCACTATATAACACCCCTCGGATAATACACTTCCTAATCATAGAGTTGGGTGTCTCCTTATTAAACTTTATTAGTATTCCCCTTTCGCCTCTCCATAAAACTCCTGACAACACTGATAATCTGGTCTTCAGAAACTTGCGAAAAACGCTCATAGAACTGTCCTACTGCCATGAACTCTTGAGGAACAAAAGGGCAATAGACATTAATGTCTCTTTCAGCAAACATTTCTAAAGATTCTTTGGATGATACTGGAGTTGCTATAGAAACCTGCATGGGACCATGACTCCTGCATTCAGAAAGAGCGCACAGCATACTAGTGCCGGTAGCAATACCATCATCTACCAATAACACTTTTTTCATGTTCATAACACTATAGTCGAATAGACTGTTAGCATTATCTCCAATATGGGATATTATATATTCTTTCATCCTATTAATCTTCTTGCGCTCATCCAATACTTTGCTGCCTAAAGTCTCTACTATCACAGAGTCTTTGGCAGTGATTAGTACATTAGGATTATTCTCTATAATATTCTCTGTAAGGCATGCAATAGCAAACTCCTCATTCTCTACAGGGCCTATCTTTCTTACAGGCAATAACAACAGCTTCGCGTTCATACGCTCGGCTATTATGACAGATATTGGCACAGCACCCCTCATTAGGCTTACGACTATGTCAATATCCGCTTTTTCTCTTTCAAGCATTCCTGCCATGACCTGGCCCGCATGCATTCTGTCAGAGTACATCATAATATGATGTATGACATACTATTTCATAAATGCTATGCAATAATTATTGTTATTTTTATTGTTCCCGAAATATATGCGGTATTATATAGTAAAGGCAGATTAAGAGTGGTTTCATTAATAGTATTATGCAAACCAATATAAATGATACTATTATAGTATCAATTGATACTAAAATGGAAACGAAATTAAGGATTATAAACAGGATAGACAGGAAAAGCGGCGGAGTGCACATAAGGCAACTGGCAAGAGAGGCTAATACAAGCTATAATAATGCAGTAAGAAACATCAGGATACTCGAAAAAGAGAATATTGTAAGAAGAATAAAAGATGCCAACCTCATAAAAATATCCCTAAAAGACAATCCTATGACAATAGCATACCTCAAAAAAGTTCATACAGAAAAATACTATAATCTTCCACGAAGAGCAATATTAGCTGTGAATGAACTAATAAAAGAAATCATCCCAAAACCCCTAATATGCCTAATATTCGGATCATACGCCCGGGGAGATTACCACAAGGATTCGGACATCGACCTGCTGCTTGTATTCCAGAATGTACAGTCATCAATAAATATAGAAAGACTGGCAAAGGCTATAGGTATGAGAAACAATATAGTTATCAGTCCAATTTACATGAACTACAAGGAATATTCTACCAACTTTCTAAACGTAGAACACGATTTCTCTAAAGAAATAAGAAATGACACGATAATAGTTTTAGGACTAGAACACTATTATGAGCTATACTGGAGAATATTATAATACATTTATTATTTTATCTTAGAATACAGTTTCTTTATCATCACAGCATCGCCCTCAATATTAGGGCTTTCTGATATGAAGACGCCTGAAATATTATACTCTTTTAAGACTCCAACCCAGTCCTTATACGCGAAGTCACTCTCTTCCAGCACAAGATGATTCTTCTCTCCTTTAGCAGTATATTCTATGCCGGAATAATGTACGTGCATATTCTCTAAACCCCTCTTGCCAAGAGACTCTTCTACCATTCCAAAAACCTTCCTGAACTCTTCTATAGTATTATACGCTCCATTGCTCCTGGCATGAAGATGGGCAAAATCAATACAAGGCATAATCTTCTCTAAACCCTGACTGATATCTAATAATTCTTTTAGAGTGCCGAACTGTGACTGTTTCCCTGTAGTTTCAGGTCTGATCCAAACATCTAAAGATTCGTCATTAGCAATCCTCTCCATATCAACAATGCTTTTTCTTATCTTATCATAAACCCTTGTATGGTCATCCTTAAAATAGTATCCTGGATGATACACTACAGAATATCCTCTAGCATGATTTAGCATCCTGGCAGACTGGAGTATCCTATGCTTTGAGGCTTCTATCTTTTCTTGCTCTACAGCATTAAGATTAACATAGTATGGGGCGTGGGCAGTAAGAACAATATCATTATTATCAGCTACTAGTCCTGCTTCCATAGCACTACTTTCTTTCAAGAATACGCTATGCACGAATTCCAGTTCCATAGCATCAAGGCCCAATTCTTTTACTTGTATGATTCCATTAATCGTATTGGGCTTAACAGTCGATAATGGTATTCCTGCAGTGCCAAACAACAATCCATTAATCTTTTTCATAATCATCCCCATGACTCTGTCTTAATCTTATCCATAGGAACGCCCATACCCACCAGTATTTGGACAGACAATGATATGAGTCCTTTAGGCCCGCATATAAAATAGATTTTTTCAGCAGGATTACTAAACATTCTCATAAAATATTTCTCGTTAATTATGCCCTTAACAATAAAGTCATTAATATCAATATCCTGATTAGTAATAAAATGAGTAACCATCAGATTATCCTTATGAGCGCAGTATTCCATAAGCTGTTCTCTATAACAAATATCTCCCATAGTCTTATTGCTAAGTAGCAGGAACATTCTATTATTCTTATTATTGTCAATATAATATTTTATTAGCGACCTATAAGGCACTACTCCCGAGCCTCCTGCTATCATGACAATATCAGAGTCTATAGACTCATCCCTAATATAGGGGAGTCCCAACGGTCCTAACACTTCTATCTCATCGCCTACATTAAGCTTGAAGAGGGCATGAGTAAAAGAGCCTACTAGCTTGACACTAATCATAATATTGTCCTCTGTAGGACTAGTGGCAATGCTATAAGACCTCTTCCCAATATCTTCCTGGCCTTTAATAGTACAATTAATAAAATGCCCCGGCCTATAATCGAATAATGGAGCGCCATCACTAGGAGAGAGTATGAAACTCTTCATATTATGGGTTTCGTCAACAATACTATTAATAGTATAATATTTTTTGGATACAGGATAGCGTTTCACTAGTCACTCCCTCGCCTAAAAAGGTTCCTGAACCATTCTGCAATCCTGTCAATAAGAGCCCTGGGCCTTTCCCTCTCACGAATGCTTACATCTTTGGGATCTATTCCTTTGTCATTGACTGCACCATTCCCATTCTCCTCTATGATCTCTATAGGGTCTTCCTCTGCTTCTATTACAGGAGGCGCGGGGGCAACGTACTCTACTCCTAATGGAGCAGTCCTTGCTCCAAACCTTACTGTTCCATCTGTTGCAATACTCATGTTTTCCGAGGTCCTAACAGCAGTATAAGAATATAATGGTTCATATTGCAGAGCGAATTTGGCAGGCCCAGAAGTAGAGCCTGAAACCCTCTCAGCACCATTAAGCACGTCAGTAATAAGTTCTATGTCTATTCTCGAATCGACAAGCTTACGACCCCTAACAGTAACAGTGAACTGCTCTCCTATAGCAGGATTCTCAGGATTGATAGTACGGTCAATATCATAAGAGAGCCCTAAAGGATAAACAGTAACTTTGATATCTCTCTCGTCCCTCTTCGACTCTCTATAGGCTGTCTCATAGTCTATAACAAGTTTAGCAGTAATCTCTGTCTTCTCATAGAATGTAGGATAGAATATGCTCTGGGAGAACACGCTGTTGCTCTGGCCTGGAGTAAGAGATTCTATGCTGCTTGTATGAGTATGGAATCCTGACACATTAACACGAATGTTTCTGTATGCAAGATCCTTGGTGTTTCTAAGTTCAAGATTAATAAAATCAGTATCTCCTCCAACAACATTCTTCTTGCCTGTCGAGAATGACATGTCAATATCAGCAGCGGTAACATCAAGCCTTAAATTCAGAGTCTCATTATACTCTTGATCATTTCTCCTAAAAAAGAACGTCAGGCTGGACTCATGGTTGCCTGTATGGTCAGATCTAAGAGTAATAGTGTATTTCTCTTCCTTTCCTGGGGCTAGAGTTAAAGTATTCCCGTCGTTAATAAGCTCATTCATTATAGTGCCGCCGTAAGAGACAAGATTATTTCTATCTAACACAGCAGTAATGCTTAGAGGATGAGAACCTACATTTCTTAGTGTAATCTCGCTGTTGACAGTCTGTCCTACAGAAGCAGGTCTCCTATGATTCAGCCTGATATCATAAGGCTTAATCAGCCTTATTACAGGTCCTGTATATGAAGATGATCCTTCTTGAGACCTGTAATGGTAAGTAGAAGACACATTAGTAATAATATCATCTGATGATGCAGCCCTAATCCTAACACTAATTTCTCTTTCCTCATCAACGTTTAGGCTGGATAATGTCCATACAAGTCCTGAAGGAACAATCCTGCAGTCAGAACAATACTCTACTATAGTGCCAGGCGTTAACTGAGCAGTAATTCTCACATTCTCGGCCTGTCTATTGCCGGTATTCTCAACTTTTAGTGTTCCAGTAATTCTGTCATTAATATCCACTCTTGTCGTGTTATAAGCAGTCCTAAAAGTTAACTGTGGGCCTGTTACATCCATTTCTATACGCATGCCATAGAAAGGATTTCCCATAGTATCAAAACGTATTCTTTTGAAATCCTCCATTTCAACTTCTTTTAAGCATGTTTGTATGAAATTGTGCTCATGGCATTGTCCAAGGCTGATCAACTGCCTGTAATCGTCAGACTGTACTAATACCCCGTTATTCTGGGTGTTAAGAAAAAAGAAATAATCGACTTCCTGAAAGTTTACAGAGTCCCCTGAATAAACCCAAGTGTCAATACTGCTTTTGGCCTCAACGGCAACAGTAAGTGCTAATAGTACGAGCAATCCAAATATTATGATGCGATATCCCATAAGGCTCACCAATACAAAAATATCATAATAGACTTATAAATACTTCTATCAGAAGGGCTCTGTTGCAAATCTCAGAAAAAGTGTGCTATGCGCCACCCCGCAGGGGGCATCCCCCGGCACATCAGCGTCAAGCGTGAACGTTCGTTCCCGCTCCAGCTGACGGCTGCCGCACACTATTTGCAACAGAGCCTATCAGAAGATTCAATCCATGCAGAAAAGGTTTATATACCCTAATAATGTTGATTCTGATATGCCTTCAAAAAAGACTGTACAGGAACAACTAGATTTTCTAAGGCGGGAGGCAGGTAAGAACAACAGATTATTGGAAAAGGTGCTGTCTCAACAAAAAGAGCAGCATAAGAGAATAGCTGTATTGGAGAAGAAGGTTGGGAGTCCTAATAAGGATACTGTAATAGATGATTCGCCTACAACATTGAATCAGTATGACAATCAGGAAATACCACAATCAAGCTCTAGCAGCGTTCCTGTCAGCGCAATACTCCTAATAATATTCGGAGCACTATTGACATTAACAGGAATAGGAGCCCTTATAGGAATACCATTAGTAGTATGGGGCATTATAATAGTATCCAGAAACCAGGAGCAGGAAGGAAGAGCAGAATCTGTTGAAGAAAAGCCAATAAAAGATGATAATCTTAAGATAACTCCCAAGCCAGTAGAAGAAAAGCCCAAGACTTCATTAGAAGAAGATGTAGGGATAAAATGGTTTGCCAGAATAGGAATAATAGCATTAGTTATAGGAATAGGATTCTTCATAAAATATGCTATAGACATGGAATGGATAGGACACTTGACAAGGATACTGCTAGGAGCATTACTGGGCATAGGAATGATTATGGTAGGAAAGATATCAAGCATGAAAGAAAGGTATGAGTTATGGGGCAAGACACTCATGGGAGGAGGCATAGCAGTATTATACTTTGCAGTATACGCATCATACCATTTTGAGGAGTACAGACAAGCGATAGGAATAGGACAATACACCAACATAGTATTGTTAAGCATCATAGTATTAGTGGCAATATGGCTTTCCATAAGAGACAACAGCCAGATAATAGCGTCAGAATCATTCTTCTTGGGGTTCCTCACAGCACTACTAAGCACAGAATACACTATAATGACTATGATGTATTGCATACTGCTTGCATTAGGAATAGTAATAGTTACAGCATACAAGGGATGGATAGGCATAGGAATAGGAGGAGCGATAGCATCATACATATCATATATTGTATGGGCGTATCCAAGACAAGAATTCATACTCGGAATAATATTCCTGTCAATACTTTACACTGCATTTACGATACAATCAATAATACTGTCCAAGAAAAAAGAGCTGTCCACTTATGGGATGATAATATACATTGCAAACAGCATCACCTTCTTCTTCCTGGGGTATTTGAGGGTAGAAGGGTCGTATCCTGAGCATACAGCATTATTACCATTAGCACTATTCATAATACACTGGATAATAGCATTATACTACAAGATAAAAGACAATAGGCTGATGAGAGATGCCAGCCTATACTTATCAGTATCATACATTGTAATGACAGTGTTATTGCACTTCAACAATGATTATATTACATTATTATGGGCTATGATAGCAGTAATAACAGCATATGCGTACAAGAGTTCTAAGATACATAGTTTAAGATATTCTGCTTACGCATTATCATTATTAGTATTATTAAAGATACTATTATATGACATAATAAACCTGCAGGCCTATACTCCTACAGATATTATTGGCAGCATGAGACTGTGGTCTATGCTAGGAGGAATAGGGGCATTATACATTATTAGGAGTATACTGGCGAGCGATAAAAGCATTAGGGAAGGAAAAGAAAAAAGTATTATAGAAGTGTATTCGTGGACTGCATTATCATTACTTGTAATAATGATACTGCTAGAGTTTTCAAGCCAATACACATTATTCGTTACAATAGCGCTAGGAGCACTGTCATTAGCATTGTTGTTCAACAGCAGAGCCAATAATATGATGCTATACCAGGCTACAGCAGTATCAAGTGTTATGATACTAAAAATATTATCATACGATACTCTAACGCTAAAAACATATTCTGAACATGTTCTGCTTGCTGAAACTACGCTGTTGGCATATCTTACAGGAATAACAGTATTATACATTCAGAGCAGAATGCTATTAGGCAAGGAGGGCGATGATGCCATAAGGAAATCATTAGGAATAGGATATTCTTACGCTGCAACACTTCTTGGAGTAGTAATGATAATGATAGAAATGCAGGGTTACTGGATATCTATAGGATGGAGCATATACGCGCTAATACTAATGGCTGTAGGAATAAGCACTGGCGACAAACAATTAAGATTCCAAGGAATAATAGTATTTGGCCTTACAATAATCAAAGTGTTCCTATTCGATACGAGGAACTTAGAGACAATATACAGGACCATAAGCTATACCGTGCTAGGCGCACTGCTCCTTGCAGTATCATTCCTCTATGCAAGATACAAGGAGAAGCTAAAAGAAATATTGTAGTAATAATAGCAATATCATCATTTGTTCTTATAACCGAACTTATTGTTGTAATTTTTGTGGTTGAGTATGTCTAGTATTATTGTTATTTATACTTCCATTCCTTTAGAGATGGCTATTGCAAGCTTATCGCTGGGATTGTGTATCCATAATATCCCCTTTCTCCCGTCAATAATCTTGCCGCTACTCTCAAGGTATTCGAGTATTAGGTTAAGTGTCTGATGCATTATTTTCCGTGGAATCTTCGATTTTAGCTGTTCCCTGGATAAAGGCTTGATAGATTTTTTTAGAACATCTTCTACCATTAATATAGTCTTAAGATTTGGATAGTGTATTATATTCTTGTGCTCCATAACAATCAATATTCTATATGTATTCATATAAGTAATAATATGGATATATATAAATCTTTCTGGGCATTATTGATAGGTATTAAAAAATGACTGAGAAAAGCATCTATTATAATAGTTCATGGAAATACATATTTCCATGTTAGGCAGTCAAAGAATGGGAGTATCGTCAGCAATAGTCCAATAATAAAAAGAGCTATGATCAGATTAATAACTAATGTTCTTTCACTATACTTCTTTTTGCTATGATTGCTTGGCTTAAATTTATCAATGCGATTCATAAGCAATGGAACAAAAAACACTTGGATAGCATAGAAAGTACACCATATTGAAGGCGCATCAGTACAGACATTAACACCAAAATAGAAATGACCTAATACAACATATATCGTACTTAATATAAAAGAAATGTCAGCGAGCACCAAGAGATATACAAGAATGGTTCTTTTGGAATAATCTTTCAACTCTAAATATATCCTGAAGCTCCAAACATGCCAATACACGAATAGGAACATCCATGAAAGAGCCCAAAAGAAAGCTGATTCATGCGACAAGTAGAATGGGCCTTCAGAAAAAACCATATTAGAAAACAGTATATGCGCTGATACAATAACTATAATAATTAATGCAATCCAACTATAGACATTCTTTTTAGACAATGATTCTAAAGACCTCAAAAGAAAATATACAGAGCATATCGATATTATGAGTCCGGTCTTGTAAACCCACTGATTATAAGTTAGCAGTGAGAGGAATTCAAAGAACTGGTGCAGTCCAATAAAAAAGAATACCATCATACAATAAGCCAAGAACTGGCTCTTCCAAACCTCTTTATCCCTAAACTTATTCTTATAATAGTAGTAGTATGATACTGCAGAAGCTATAATAATCAGAGAGGTTAGTAACTGGACTTCCAGGCTATAGCACATAAGAGTCAAATGGATGCGCCAATCATAAATCTTTTTCTTTTATAGTTGTTATTCGAAAGGATGTTTAATATGCATGGTCTCAGATGCATTTACCAAAAAATTAATATAGTAGTAAGATTATCTTACTTTATGAATATAACTAAACTTAGTACCAAAGGACAGGTTGTTATACCTGAAAAGCTGAGAAAAGACTATAATGTCGGAGAATCATTTACAGTATACAAAGTAAAAGAGATGATTGTATTAAAACCAATAAAAGACCTTACTAAAGAGGAAGAGAAAGAATTGAAAGAGTTAGAGAAGATATGGGCAGAGATAGATCAGGGAAAGGCAAAAAAGTACTCTGAAAAAGAATTCTTTAAAGCGATGAGCAAATGGCACAAATAATTGCTTCAAACTCTTTTATTAAATCCACAAAACGACTAACTAAATCAGAAAATGAGAGGATGCAGGCTATATAAAGAGAATAATAGATGACCCTGAATTAGGAAAGCCTCTAAAATACCTGATGGGTGAAAGGGTTGTTAGGATTAAACCGTATAGACTAGTATACTATTATTCCAAAGATAAAGATATCCTGTACCTTCTCAGATTTGAACACAGAAAAAAAGTTTATGACTAACTAAATATTTCTTAATCTTCTAATCCTCTCTTCTATAGGAGGATGGGTTGAGAAAAGGCTGTGGAAGAAGTTCTTTTTTACAGGGTCTTTTATGAACATCTCGCTATTCATGCTCGAAGCGCCTCTAAGATCAGTCTTGTCATTAGCAATCTTTTCCAGAGCGCTAGCCAATCCTTCAGGATACCTTGTAAGCTGCACCGCAGTGGTGTCAGCCAGATATTCTCTTTGCCTTGATAATGCGAAACGTGCTATCTGAGCGAATACAGGGGCGAGTATCGCAAATATTATTCCTATGCCAAGCATAGCTAATTTGGCCTGACCACTCCCACGGCCTCCGCCACCACCAAATATTGCTCCCCTGATTAGAATCTCGGCAAGCATAATAATAACGCCTATCAGTATGGCGGTAATAAGCAATAGCCTAATATCATAATTTTTTATATGGGCTACCTCATGAGCCACTACTGCTTTGGTTTCTTCCCTGTTAAGCTTGTCCAAGAGTCCTTGAGTCATGGCTACATGGCCGTTCTTAGGGTCACGACCAGTAGCAAAAGCATTCATAGCCTGGCTTGGAATAATCCATACTTTAGGCATTGGAATGCCTGCAGATATAACAACTTCTTCTACAGTATTATAATATTGTTTTAGCTTTAAGTCCTGAGTATTGGCAGTAACTTCTTTAGCACCTACAGAGCCTAATACCATGCTATGCCCGGCATAATATCCTATAAAAAAATAGATTATGGATATGAATACAGCGAGGAATATTCCGAAAGAAGGACTGCCAAAAAAGAATCCCAGGACATAACCCATAACAGCTATTAGCACTACAAAGAAGAACACTATTAAGCCTGAATTCCTCTTGTTCTTCCCTATCTCCGAATGGATATTAAGCCTTGCCATACTCTAAACACCTAAAAATGGTTTTAGAATTTTACCTTGACATTCTTCCTCTCTTCAGCAGGGGTCTCTAAAGGCTCCATCCTCCTGGCATTAAACATGCCTGCAAAGACATTATTAGGGAATACCTGTATTAGAGTATTGAATTCCATTACCCTATCGTTATAATACTGCCTGGAATGGGCAATCTTATTCTCAGTAGTAGAGAGCTCTTCTTGCAATGACAGGAAATTCTGGTTTGCCTTAAGGTCAGGATAATTCTCTGCTACAGCAAAAAGACTCTTTAAGGTTTCCTGCAGTTGATTCCCCGCTCTAGTCTTCTCCTCTACAGTCTTAGCCGACAAGAACTGCGTCCTAGCCTTAGTCACACTCTCAAGAGTTTCTCTTTCATGCTTAACATATCCTTTGACAGTCTCTATAAGGTTAGGGATAAGGTCAGCCCTCCTCTTAAGCTGGACATCAATTTGTGCAAAACTATTCTCAACCTGATTCCTAAGTCCTACTATGCGATTGAATATTACTATAATCCACAATACCAATACTACAGCAATACCAATACCAATCCACATCCATACCATGATAATCACCAATACAAACGGAGAATAAACCTGTTTTTAAGCCTTTTGGAAGATAATTATATTTCATATACTGGCCGTAATCCTCTGCATAATAGTCATCCTGCAACAGGATATGATGGAAACTGGGCATATAGTATTTTTCAGTACTGATTAGTCAGTAATAATCATTGTAAGCATATCATATTCTAGGAAAACAATATAATACTATCATTAGTCCTAATGCCATGATCAAACTATTAGGGATAATGGACTTGTTCGTAGCAGGAGTAATCATAGGAGAGCTGTTCTTGGATATTCCTTGGAGAATAGCATTTGCTGCTGCGATATACTTGTTGATAAAGACATGGCTGTTCTGGCCTGACATTGCAAGCATACTAGACGGAATAGTAGCAGTAATAATAATCATAGGAATATTCTATACGTGGGATGCCATATCATGGGGAAGCGCATTCTATATAGGACAAAAAGCTATAGCAGCATTCCTATAAGAAAAAAATGTTTTTTTTATGAATTATTGCATCTGATACTGCTTTATCAGGTCTTCATAATCCATATCCTCATAAGCAGTAGGACTGCTCGGAAGGTCAAAGACTCCTGAAGGAATACTCCTGGAGATGCTTGTAGCTATCATCTCAGACTCTGTAGTCATCCCCTCAAACTCCTGCATACTCTTAACATATACGGGAATGCCTTCAGGAGTATAACAATAATCCATAGTACCCATGCCAATAACAGCCCTATAACAATTGCTAGTAACCCCTGCTACTGTCTTTGGAGGAAGCCTTGATACTACTCCTTGTTCTATTATGGCTATGCTCTCTTCGTCTACCTGCTCAACACTATCCCCTACAGGAATACTAGAGTAGTCCATGCAATTCCAAGCGCCCATAATAAGAGTACAAGTATAATAATTATCTCCTAATACGTAAGACCTGGATTCTATGCCCTGCATAAGAGTATCCACTCTTATCCTGCCATCACTGCTCACATAATAAGTTGCTTTCATATCCTGCTGCACAGGACCAGAGGATATTTTCATATCATATTCTATATGATAGTTCATAGTCATCTGCCTCCTCATAAGTCCTGCAAGCTCTTGGTTAAGAGCATTGTCTCCACTACTCTCTACCACATTTTGTTCTGGAGTTTTAGGAACACTATCGTCAATTACTAATTCATTGTCGTCTATAACAATAGGTGCAGGCTGAGTATCATCGTTGCAACCGGCAATAGCCAGTGCAATAACAGCTAACAATATTATAGCTTTCATAAGATCCACCCTATACTACAGGCAATAACCATGTTATATATAACTTGTGAATTAAATGGCTCTGTAGAAAATGTCCGAAAAAATGTGCTATGCGCCACCCCGAAGGGGTCATCCCCCAGCGCATCAGCGTCAAGCAAGAACATATGTTCTTGCTCCAGCTGACGGCTGCCGCACACTTTTTACTGCAGAATCGAATCAAATATCTATAATCTTCTCTACTTGGGTAGCAAACACTATCCACAATAACAATCCAGCACTAATCATCAGTCCAATAGCATATCCTATAGGAGCATACAGCATGAATATTCCAAACAATCCTACAGCAGCCAGTAATGCCCAGTACATAGGATTATGGTATATAGTATAGAATCCTCCCCCATTAGGGATTGGAATAACATTAGCAAGACTGGTCCATACCATAGCTACTATAATGGCATTGGTTACAGGATTGCTAAAACCGAATATTATTATGAACAGCATGGCGATAAAGAGGTTAGAGAGCATACCTGCAAAACCCATCTTGGCATAGTCTGAAAGATTAATGCCGTGCCTGAACTTTCCTGTCCTCTGATACCTCAATATCTTAGCTTCCATGTCAGGAACGAATATTAACGGTGCAAGGCCTGCAGAGAATATGCCCACAAACAGTCCTGCGGCTATCTTCCAAGGAGAATACAATACTTTTACATCAAAACCCTTATGCAAAGCCCAAGCCTTCTGTACCAATACATTAAGATATATTGCTATTCCGGCAGCGATAATTGCAAGCAGCATTGCCATGGACTGCCTTGCAGGATCAACAGGAAGGAATTCCCTAAAAATATTATAGTCCTCAAAGCCCAATACGAAGCCGCCTACAGCAATAAAAGCTATAATAATCTTATTCTCATCCCATCGTGGAATGCAATACTTCTGGTAGTCGTGCCACCATCCTGAAAGGCTGAACATGAAGATATTATGGTGGTATTGGTTTATATGCGTTTTTGTTAATAGCTTAATAATGAATGATTGCTAATGGATAATAAATACATCTGTCTACAGACTGAGAGCAGTTTCGACCATTAACTCCAATAACACGTCCTTTAATGCGGTGTTGTGAATTTACAATAATAATATCTCTTGGGTTTTGTTCATAAATCCTATGACTTTGCTCTCATATTCTAATATCTTATCATTCCTAAAACCTATATTAGTGTTATAACTCGCTTTATGCCTGTCATATTTTAAGTCATAATACAATTGTGCGTCCTCCCTATTGATAGACAATTCGTATAATAAGTCCGCTTCATCTCTTGTCACAAGATACTCTTTTATGAGTATGAGCATAGTCGCATAGTGGTTTTTGGAATAATATCTTCTGTTGGTAATTAAGCTCAGTGCGCAATGGTAGAATGCATAATACAATATTACTATGAGCCAGTCTGCAAAATTGGTATGGATTTTGTTTATACTATAAAACCTCATATTGTGCTTGGCCTTATTAGCATGCGAAAAAGCAAGTTCCTTATTCTCCTTAATAATCCTAATCTGTTTTTGCGATTGCAGTATGCTTATCTCGGTCTCCAGATAATGTTTGTCTGCAAATAGTCGTTCGATATTCATTCTATAATCGCCTCATAAAAATTCTGTTCCTTGTGTATTGGAAAACCTGTCTTTTTTGCCTGTATTATTATATCGTCATTACTTCGAATAAACTGCTCTGCAGAACAATAGAAGAGCGAGAGAGGATATTTTGAGGTTATCTCAGCCTCTTTCCTGCGCTTATCAAGGTCAGTTTTTTTATAGTACACTATGAGGAGGTCTATATCGCTGTTTTGATTCTGATCTCCGGTCGATGCAGAACCGAACAGAACTATAGTGTATATGCTTATGGGCAAGTCTTTGAGGAATGTCCTGAGAGGGCTCTTAACACCAATATTTAATGAATTGAATTTGCGTATTGCTATCTCTGAGAACTTGATTGCAATAATCTTTTTATCACTAATAGAATAGTATACGTTTTGCCTGGTCTTTTCAGTTTTTAGTATGCCTTGCCTACTCATTCTGGCAAGAGTGTTCTGCAAAGAACTATGTGATAGCATAGTAGTTTCCTTAATCTGGTTATAGTACATCTTTTCTCCCTTCTGCACAAAGTATGCGTTGTATATTCTGTCTTCCGGTTTCATGAAAACGGTGTTGTTATATTGCCTTAAATAGTTTACCTTTTTTTGGTAATATTTTACCTATTTTTGGTATATTGTGATTGTTTTGTTAATAATCTTTTAATGTACCATTCCCATGGCCCTGTCAAAAGCATCCTTGGCCAGAGAATATCCTCCCTGAGGATGGTTAAAAGAGCCCCATGACAAGGAATAGACATTGTTGGGAGTGGAAAGTATTCTCGCATGACTGGTACATTGATCCCTACATCCCTTGTCAATAATATCAAGTGTTATCCTATTCGCATTATTATCATAATATAATAATGCATCATAATTGTCTAATTCCAACAATAATTCAATATCACTATTATTATTTCCAAGGTATCCTAACAGTCTTAATGCGCTATTATCATAAGTATCATTGTTGTTAATGCTGACATTGTTTTCATACCCCCTAATTATTCCTTCAAGCCTTGCAATCTCATTTTCATTATCCCTAATTATGGACTCGTAAGAGCTAATCAAATTATCTTGGTCTTCTAAAGCACTGGTAAGATTGTTTAATCCTGAAAGCTGGACTTCTAAAGACGTTATAGTGGATTGCTGGTCTCTTATGATAGTACGGTATTCTGATAATTGGCCTGCATTATCATTATTTTGAGTCCTCTCATGATTAAGCGCCTGTTCCAGCTCTTCTATAGTATTGTCTTTCTCGCTTATCGTGGATTCGTAAGAAGCAATCATTTTTTCCTGTTCTTCAACAATCACAATAATCTCGCCCATAGTAGAAAACAGTCCTTCGTAATATGCTATGCTGGCAGCCTGGTCATTAATAATAACAGAATACTCTGAAAGTCGCCTAGCACTATCATTATTATGGGCTTTCTCATTATTGAGGGCTTGTTCGAGTCCTTCTATAGTATTATTTCTCTGTGATATTATCCTTTCATATTCCGAGATAGTATCATCACCAATACTGCTTGTTAGTATATTGTCAATATCATCTTCAAGCCTACTAATAATATCATCCTTCTCTCTTATCATAGACTCATAGGAAATAATGAGGCTATTTTTCTCTTCTAAGACATCAGTCATGCCCGATAATGACGATAGCTGTATTTCAAGAGATGATATTGTAGACTGCTGATCAGTTATTATAGCGTTATATTCTGACATTTGAACAGAATAGTCATGATTATTTCTTCTCTTACTTTCAAGAGCCTGCTCGAGACTTAGAATAGTACTATCATAATCGCCTAGTTGGCTCCTAAGATTATGAACAGAAGCCTCTAATGAAACTATCCTAGTGTTCTTTGATGCTATTATACCCTCATAATGAGACACAATATTAGTAGTGTCAGAATCCTCTAATAATGATGCAATATCGTTTTCTAGCCTGCTAATAGTATTATCCCTATCCCATACCATGGAATTGTACTGATCTAGCAAAGACTCATTATCACTGATTATTGCATTAAGATTGTGCACAGTATTCTCAAGCGATGATATAGTAATATTATGCTCATTAATAATCCTCTCATAATCAGTGGTTGAAGATGACATCCTTACAATCATATCATTATGCTCTGCAATAACACTTTCATAGTCAGCTATAGTAGCTTTTAAGGAATCATTCTCTGCTGTCAAAGCATCTATTCTTGACAATGATTCGGAATGGCTGGAGCGCAGCGATATTAGTTCGTTACTCCTCCTAGTATCAATCTGCTGGGCATTAATAATCCTAGCATTAAGAGATTCGTTTTCAATAGACAAAACATTAATCCTATCAAGAGCATTCTCATAATCAGACAATGCAGTCTTTACAACATGGGACTCTCCAGCCCTTTCCATACCAATCCTATAATGATGAATGCCCTCAAGAGCCATAGTCAAAGCCCCTATGCCTACAGCCAATGTTATAGAGCCTCCTAATAATGTTTTTTTATGCCTCGCATAAGCCTTAGACAATCTCCTACCAAATCCCATGCCCTTATTATCATTAGGAGACATCTCTTTAATCCTGCGCTCATAATCCGTATCAAATATATTGTCATCCATAAAGAACAGAATATCATCAGTATTAATAAGAAAAACGTGGAATAATCCGAAAATATCACGATGGAGTACTAGAAGATTTCTTGAATATTTCTTTAAGACCGGGAGCATGCCCTTTTCCTACTACTACGAGTATCCTGTCATAATGCTTAGAGAGCCTTTTGACATTGGATGCCATTACATGATTCCTCTCATCTACTAATATGCTATAGAATGCAGGATACCTATCCTTCATAATGCCAAGCACCATATCAACCAGTTCATCAGCAGGAACTTTTCTTAAGTCAATCTTTTTCATCTTCTTGTCAGCCATTCTCCCAGTAATAATATCAAAAAAGAACCTCCACTTTTCCCTCGTAGGAATCCTCTTGAGCCTTGCAAGAGTAATCCTGATATCACGATCTATTAGGGCGATAGGAATATTATTGGACTTGGCAATATTCATAGCATGAATCATGTCAGAGCCAGGCTTTATTCCAAGACTGTCCCCTATCCTTTCCTGCAATATCCTGCCAATACTATAGAAGAGTCCTGCAAACAGTCCTGCATGCCTTGCAACCTCCCAAAAAGAAGCTTTTTTGCTGGAGTTAAGAGAGTCTACACGCCCCTTGTCAAGCTCTATAGCAATAACGTCAGGATTAAACTTGTTTACGGCTTCACTGACCATCATTAAAGACTCTTCAGCAACATGACTGGTTCCTACGAGCATTACAGCACTAGGACTCTTCCTTACATGAGAATTGCCTGTTTTGACATCAATATTGTCAGCCATAACCATTGGTGCAAAGAAAACTTTAAATAGTTAATCAGACTTTACATGGTGTAATCATGGAGGGGTTACGAAATGCTTAGGATGAAGAAGATAACAGAAACATATAGTATGAAGGTATACACTGACGAAGGAGATTTCTTTGGAGAAGTAGAAGAATCGGTTATGAGCTCCACAAAAGTATTCTCTTGGAAGATAAAAGCTTCTAGAGGAAGCTATCTTGGCAAGGTATTGGGAGGGGCAAAAGGAGTGATAGTGCCTCATGGACTCGTAAAGAGCATAGGAGACGTTATGATAATATCAAGGAATGCCGCTCCGGCACTCCCTGACGATGAATAACTGATAAGCTCATTAGTGTCTTGTCCTGTACAGTTTCTATTATTATAGAAGCGTCTATCGCCATATATTACGATGAATGATATTCTTTAATAGGCTATCTTATCATCTCATAGAAATATTCCGTTCCGTGCAATATAATATTATTATTAATCGCTTCTGAGCCCACAGTAAATTCTTTAGACATACTCATAGACTTGAATTCTGTTTCATTAAAAACGTTGATATGTAGAGGCAGTGGTATAGTGGATGATATGCTCATTATTTCTTTATTCATAATTTCTTCTAGACCATCGGGTATGATGAACAATAGATCAATATCAGAATGTCTTGTTGGGTTTCTTTTAGCATAACTTCCAAAAAGCAACAATACGAAGAATACAGTACTCATATTATTATAATAGCTTAAAACTGCTCTTATCGTCTTATTTCTTAGGATATCTTCTCTTCTATTATGCTCTGCTTCAAATATGTAGGGGTGCGGTTTTTTTACTAGTGTGACTTTGTGGGCATTTCCAAAAGGCTCTAATACTACTATGTTATTGTTTGCTAATCTCATAATTATATTATGCATGTTCTTATAATCCTTTTTTAGTATCTTGGCCAGTCCTCTAATGCTCAATCTCAGGTTATTGTAGTCCAATAATGCCTGGATAACTTTTACATCTGCTTTTTGCATGTAAATATCACCATAATTTTATGTATATAATTACATATTTATATTTTTTTTTGTATGCTTAAGCGCACAATACCAGATTGTTAGTGTTTTATGGTATGATACATTAGCAAAATAATGATTAATAGGAGTGCACAGAAACCTATACAAGATAACGGTCTATAGGCTATACATAGATAATAATCTCTTTATATATGTCATTATAAACCATTATAAATCCGTAGCGTATTCATAGGTTAGTGATACTATATGCACATAAGCGTTGTTTCCAGAAAGACTCATGAAAAGAAAGATACATTGTTCATACCATATACTCATAACATGACACAACTACTCGAGAGATTCAACGACAAGGACGCTAAGTATATAGAAGAATATGCCAAGGATACCGGCTTTGGAATGGAAGACTGCGAGTTAATAAAACTGCCTGAGATGGGCAATACAGTGTTATTATGCGGCATTAAAGAAATGATGCACAGCATAGCATCAGGAATAAGAAAATATCATCATAGGATTACTACTATAGTATATGACATGGAAATACTCAAGGCAATGAATATCGACGATGAGATGCTCGCAAGAATAATAACCAATGCTACTGTACTAGGATCATATGATGCTCAAGAGACTGAAGGATACGAAGAATCAAGCGGACTCACAAAGATGATAATAAACGTGGCTGACGACAAGATAGAATGGTACAGGAAACTATATGACATAGCGTACGAGAACGCCAAGTCAACACTCGATGCAAGGATATTAAGTAATAGTAGCATAGTCTTAGAAGGAACCGATAAGATAATGGAAGCTGTAAGAAAGGCTTTAGGAAGAAAGTTCAAAACCAAAATATACAGGGCCAAAGACTTTAAGTTATACAAGTACAGGGGGATAGCAGAGCTTTCAGAATATTCTAAAGAAGAGCCTGTCATGATAATAGCAGAGCACAAGGCAGAAAGAGGCAAGACCATAGCATTATGCGCCTCGTTACTATTGCATCCTTTTCAGACGACAAGCTCATTAAAAAAACAGATGCTGCCATTAGGAATAGCAACCGCTATAGCCAATATTCATACGAATACAGAAAAAGACACTAGCCTATTAATAGTAATATCAATAGCCAACCTTAAAGAGACATCATCACTAATACAAAAGCCTATAAGACTTGGATGCGGGAGCTCTTACGAGCTAGAAAGCAGGGATACTATCAGTTTAATACCATTATCAGACACAATATACGCTGCCTCGAAATACAAGCCGAGACAGATAATAAGCCTTAACAGCGATACCATAGGATTTAGCAGTTTTCTTGGTACAGGAAGAGCAGCATACCTCTCAAACAGTGATGTAAGCACACAATTATTGGATGATGCTGGAAAGAACGCCTTAGAAAAAGTGTATAGGCTGCCATTAGAATATTCTGAAGAAGTGCATACAGGCATTAGAAAGAACTATAGGCTTATAGGAAGCGATAATATGGAAAGCTGGATACACAATGCGAGGATGCTAGAAGTTAACAGTTCAGGATACCCGTGGATGCATATAGATTTATCTGCATGCAATCATACCACAAGTTCTTACGGGATAATGAGCAGGGGCAGTACAGGATACGGCGCAGCACTAATAAATGAGTACTTAAAGATACTGGAAAATAAGGGATGATACGCTATTTAGCTTTTTTACGCACTACAAATATCTTATAAGCAATATAGAATGGGAGGAGTATAATGATTCCTAATCCAAATAGTCCATATCTTATATTAGGATGAACTTCAGAGACATTAAATATCCCTGTAACACCTGATACTATAAAGAATAAACCAAGATAGAGACATGAAATACCAACTATACCTATTCTAGGAATCATTCTTGGCAATATAAGACCTTGAACAATGTCGCCTTTAGCGGTTTTGTCAAAATCGAAAACATATGCTGTCATCATCCATCCAAAGAAGTTATTATTAATCTCGGGTACTATCCTTTCTGAGCTCATTATCATCCTATCATTAGGACGAAACGAGCCAAGGATAAATGATGCGATAAGGCTTATGAATATCAGAGGGAGTGATACCATTAATACTGGTAATAGCAGCAAAGCAATAGAGATAATAATAAGACCTTCTCCAAACAATAAGAAAGCAATACCAAGCAATATTGTAGATGAGAGATATGTGATACTGGCATAAAGTAATATCCGGGTTGCTATAACAAAATATTTGTATTGCTTATCATCCATAGACAACAATTAAAGTCTATGATTTATAATCTTTTTCTAATATTATTGGCAGTGGATCATGTTATTTATTGAATATATTAGTTGTTAAGATGATAAACATTGTTTTATGATGGGAATATCGGCTAACTCATAAGAGACAATTTTACAGGGCTTATAATACATAAAGTCATAGTGACTAGAAAAAGGAGCTGTATAATCCTTTCGATAATAGTGCTAAGCATAGTCTTTATAGTCGTTACATTTATAAAGGACTCTTGTTTAAAAATTATGATATAAACATATCGGGGTTTGGGCTTGAAACAAGTTGTAGTGCAAGTAACGATAGTAGTAGTTATAATAGCTGCGCTTATATTCACATTCTTTAGTATTGGAGAGCCTACAATTACAGGTTATGCTGTATTTGAGAGCAGTGTTAGTAATGTCAGTTATGACGTGGAAAGGGTAGTGTTGCCACAAGAAACTTATACTATTCAGTTGGAAGATAATGTTGTTGTAAGAGGAATAGTAATTAATGGTTATTATATTGCAAGCAAAGATTCTAGTATTATTGCAAGGCTTGATGAAGGGACTATTAGTCATGAATTGAGGTTGAGAAGCAATGTTATTACTGGCATGGCTATCGGTGCTGGAGAAGTTGAGAGTGGTATGATAGAAGAAGACTTGGCTAATAGGACTTTGTTGAGGTATGGTGATGGTCCTTATGATATCGATAATGATGGAATGGTAGGGAGACAAGGAGCAGTAGACTATTATGTTGAAACTAATGCTTCTTGTGTATTATGGAGTATTGTAGGGGATGATGTTGACCTATTCTGTCAGGGAACAATAGAATGCTGTGACAGTTATCTATTGGAGAGCATGGATGACAATCCCAATTATTTAGTGTTGGATAGGCAAAGAGCAGGTGCTGACAGAGGAGAAGTATTGGCCAAAGCTGACGGTTATGATTTTAGTAGAATGTTGCCTTATGATTTTACTGGTGCTGAGGAGAGACTGGTAAGATTGGATGATGTTTGTTTGGGAAGTTGTAATGTTAGGATGCAGAGCAGTAGTATAAGGATAGAGAGCAGTGCTTATTTGCATATAGACAGGATTATAGTATATTATGATGATTTGCCAGACGATGAGATATTTGATACAGAGGATGGCAACATAATAGAAGAAGTATTACCAGAAAAAAGAGTCATAAGAGAAGAGATGATAGAATATATAGTGTATGAGTCAGAAGGAGGTATTATTGGAAGAACCGTCTCAGAACTAAAAAGTCATTATGGTCTTAGCAGGGCATCTGAACGTTCAGCAAAGATATTTTCAATGGATTATGAGCATATCAGTGAAGAGGAAGAAACAGAGTATACCGAAGGGATTAATGCTCATATAATTAGAGTATCATCAGAGCTTCTAAATCTAGTAACAGAAGAAAGCGTAAGAATCATAATATTAAATGAATCAGGAATATACTCAGAATACGCCAATAATTTATCAGAGCTAAACGAAATACTACACTCTAAAGAAGTTATAACAGCTAGTATCGACAGACAAATAGAATTGTTAACACAAGATACTCTTAATGCATCAGGGTTTATATCAGTATATAATGAGTATGAGGTTTCTGGTTCTGGTGTTCGTGTATGTATTGTAGATACGGGTGTATCGGGTCATGTGGTTGAGAATATATCATATACTGGTGTCAATGTTCTTGATGGTACCGATGACATAATGGATTACCATGGCCATGGTACTCTTGTTTCGTACCCTTTGATTCGTGCATTACCTGATGCCCATTATGTGATTGTAAAGGCTTTGGATGATACTGGGATAGGATATGAGTCTGATGTTATTTCTGGATTGGATGCGTGTGCTGAACATGATGTTGATGTTGTTTCTCTTTCTATAGGAGCTGGATTGTATGATGGGTACTGTGATACTAACCTTGTATCAGAGCGTGTGAATGAACTTGTGTCTGAAGGAGTCTTGGTAGTTTCTGCTGCAGGTAATGAGGCTGGTCCTTATTTGAAGGCTCCTTCATGCGCTTCCTCTGCTCTTGCAGTTATTGCTTACACTGATGATTCGTTATGGTATCAGTCTTCATACTTGGAAGGTCATGCAGTATTTGCCGCTCCTGGTGTTGTTGAGACTATTGGTCCTGATGGTTCTGTGGTTTTATCTTCTGGTACGTCTATGAGTGTTCCTTTTGTTAGTGCAGCTGCTGGTTTATTGGTTGAGTATACTAATGACACGGGACTAGTGTTACGTAACAGACTGGTTGGCACAGGTGATCTGCTTGGTGATGAGTTCTTGTTTTCTCGTCTGAATGTTTCGAGGGCTTTTTCGGGTGAGATTACGAATGAGTTGTTGTATAATATTAGCGAGGGCGTTGAGGTAGAGGGGACTGTATATTATCGTGGTACGAGTTTTATTGCAGGAACTATCACCACAGGAAATGGGCATTCGTGTGGTATTCGTGCTGTTGATGGTCGTGTTTTGTGCTGGGGTAGGAATAACGTGGGTCAAATTGGCGATGGTACAACTGCAGGTCCTCGTACGAATCCTACTTTAACTACTGATACTTCTGCATATACTTTTATTTCATCAGGCGAACAACATTCGTGTGGTATTCGTGCTAATGATTCTCGTGTTTTGTGCTGGGGTAGTAACGGGAATGGTGTGCTTGGTGATGGTACTACTGTTCAGCGTGAAAATCCTACTTTGATTAATGATTCTTCAGCGTATCTTACACTTGGGTTAGGTCAAGGTCATTCGTGTGGTATTCGTGCTAATGATTCTCGTGTTTTGTGCTGGGGTTGGAATGGGAATGGTCGACTTGGTGACGGTACGGATGAAGCTCGTTGGAATCCTACATTGACTTCTGATACTTCTGCATACAGCGGAATAACTGCAGGTGCCCACTACTCGTGTGGTATTCGTGCTAATGATTCTCGTGTTTTGTGCTGGGGCACTAATAATTATGGTCAGCTTGGTGATGGTACAGATGTTGTTCGTTGGAATCCTACATTGACTTCTGATACTTCCGCTTACCTACATGTTTCTGGAGGAGGTTGGCATTCGTGTGGTATTCGTGCTAGTGATTCTCGTGTTTTGTGCTGGGGTAGGAATAACGTGGGTCAGATTGGCGATGGTACTACCACCACTCCTCGATTGAATCCCACTTTAACTACTAACACGTCTGCGCATGGTACTGTTTCTGCTGGAAACGATTATTCGTGTGGTATTCGTGTCAATGATTCTCGTGTTTTGTGCTGGGGTGCTAATGATTATGGTCGGCTTGGTGATGGTACTACTACAGGTCCTCGTACAAATCCCACTTTGACTGCAGACTCTTCTGCATATGTAGCCGTTTCAGCGGGGGATTGGCACACTTGTGGTATAAGATCTTACGATGGTCGTGTGTTGTGTTGGGGGTATAACGAGTTCGGTCAGATTGGCGATGGTACCACTACGACTCCACGTCAAAATCCAACGCTTACAAGCAACATGGCTCCATTCGCCGAAATTCCTTGGGTCTTTACAACATGCGAAGCAACTGGTCGCACTGGTCCTACTCAAGGTATGTGTGACGATGCATACGAATACTCTTATCTGAACAATAGTGTAACTGTATCTTCAGGCATACAATCATGGACTGTTCCTGAGACGGGATGGTATAATGTTACTGCAGTTGGAGCTCAAGGAGGATACGGTGGGAGAACGGGTGTTGGGGGATACGGCGCTCTCATTTCAGGTGCTTTCTACTTCGAAGAGGGAGAGACAATCAATGTTCTCGTTGGTCAGAAAGGTGGAGATAACTCGTTTCGACCGGCAGGTGGTGGTGGAAGTGCAGTGTGGAAGGATACTGGAACCGAACTCCTCATCGTCGCTGGAGGTGGAGGAGCGTATGCAGTTGGAACAACGACCACCTACCAGGACCGAGCACACGCGAGCAACACAACAAGTGGGAAGGATGGATTTGGTGCCACGGCTCAGAGCGTGGGTGGAACCGGAGGTCTTGGAGGTGCCGGAACAGGTAACCGAGCCTCTGGTGGTGGAGGATGGTTTACTGATGGTGGACAGGGCACGACGGCTGACAGTCGTGGCCGATCCCTCTCAGGAGGGGGTCTTGGAGGTGGTGGTGCTGTAGCTGACGGTGGATTTGGTGGTGGCGGAGCGACCGATAGCACGACGACATGGGGTGCTGCTTCTGGTGGTGGTGGGTACTCTGGTGGTGGGGGTGGGTATTCTAACACAAACGATGCTGAAGGAGCTGGGGGCGGTGGAGGATCATACAATTCTGGGTTGTTCCAGTATAACGTCGGAGGAGAGAACGCTGATCATGGCTTGGTCATTATCGAGCCATACGGTGATGTCTCATTACTCACCGTGGGAGTTACTCCTTCTCCCGAAGCGAACGCTACCGATGATCTTCTTGGATATTGTACGAGTGATGTCATCGATGGATTCGACCGGATCGACTATGAGTGGAGACGTGACGGCATAGTCGAGTACATGGGAACGTACTTTAGAGCAGATACGATCACAGCGCATGAAGCTCACACTTGTGGTATTCGTGCTAATGATTCTCGTGTGTTATGTTGGGGACGCGCGGGTAGTGGTGAGATTGGGAATGGAAGCAAGCTACCACAAGTGCTTAATCCAACACTCACCTCTGATACTGATCCTTACCTTCAAGTGAGCGTCGGATTCACTCATTCGTGTGGTATCCGCTATGACGGAAGAGTGCTCTGCTGGGGAAACAACGCTGAAGGGCAGTTGGGAACAAACGATACGACTGAACGACTCGTTCCTACTTTGATTGCGGATGATGCTGCCTACCATTCCCTCAGCGCAGGATACCGGATGAATTGTGCGATACGTGCTAATGATTCTCGTGTGTTATGTTGGGGTGACAATGTATTCTCTCAACTCGGCAGTGGAGGTGGATCGGTGAGCGTTCCGAGGCTCATCAATGATACCGCTTCCTACCTGATGGTTTCCACTTACAAGTACCACGCGTGTGGTATTCGTGCTAATGATTCTCGTGTGTTGTGCTGGGGGATGAACTGGTACGGTCAGGGTGGTAATGGAACAACTGACGAGTTCGTGTCATCCGAGACTCCGACCCTCACGACCGATAGTTCACCATATGTAATGGTAACAACAGGTGCCTCTCATACGTGTGGTATTCGTGCTAGTGATTCTCGCGTGTTGTGCTGGGGTCGTAATAATAATGGGCAGCTTGGAATCGGTTCGAGCGGTACAAATGTCGGTAACCCCACAACGACTTCAGATTCATCTGCATATCACTACATAGATGCTGGTTGGCAGTTCTCATGTGGCATCAGATCGTCTGATAATAGAGGTCTTTGTTGGGGGGATAATGGTGAGGATAAACTTGGTATCGGAACGACCGGTAATCGTGAAAACCCTACACTTATATCTGCTTCGTTTGCGATATCGTTGATTACTGCTGGTGAACGCCATGGGTGTGTGGTTCGCTCTTCGAATGGGCGTGTGTACTGCTGGGGACAAACTGCTGAAGGACGTACAGGAGATGGGGTAGGTATTGGTACTGAGCACACACCGACGCTCACAACAGACACTTCCTCGTATGCGTACTTACCTGCTATTGCCTCTGGCGTGCAGTATAACCTCTCAACACTTGACTCAACGATAACGAATGGTGGAGACTCATGGACGTTCTCATGCCGGATTACAGACGGTCGAACGACCTATCCATACGAGGAGAGTGCTACGATAACGATTGCAAACATTATTCCGATTTATTCAAAGTTTGATGGTTCAACAACGAACTTTTCTGATGCTAGTGTTGTTCCTGACCTTTCAAGCGTGAGCAATCCGATTCTTGAGATATCCACGTTCGGACGCATCACATGGAAAGGTATGGTAAACGTTCCTAGTTCAGATTATGATTCTCATGTGCATATTGGTTATCGGTACATTTTTGTTAATAGTAGCGCGTTGCATTCATCTCATGATTCGGGTTCGAATTTGAGCTTTTATGATACGGGCTTCGTGCATGCTCCTGTCATCCTCAAAGATAGTTCTGTGTGTGAACAACCCTTGTGTAACATGACTGGATTTGTTGATGGTTACGTGAATTACTCAGTGGCTGGTTTCTCAAACTACACGCTTGATTCTAATAGTCGATTGGAGATCTGGGATGGTACTGATCCTCAAGGAGGAAATAATTCGTATGAGGTTGGTGAATCGGTGCCTTTCTATGCAAATTATTCGAATCTGACTTCTGGTGAACCGATTTCGGGTTCGGGGAACGATTGTGAGATCCAATTTGATACTGGGAGCGGGTATGGGAGTTTTATAGAGATGGAATTTAACGCAACAAGTAACTTGTACGAGTACAACACCACATTTGGATCTGCAGGGACGTTCAGTTATAACGTGAGTTGCACTAGCACCCAAGGATATGAGAACCTGAGCGTGACTAATGAGTTCACATACAATCCTGCAAACTGTTTTGACAATTCGACGAGTCCTATACCAATTTGTACATGTACTGATCTTAGCAGGATGTGGGAGAACCTTACAGCAAACTATGAATTGCAGAATAATATAGACTGTAGTGATACTATTAATTGGAATGATGATGAGGGATGGCTGCCTGTAGGGACAACAGGTACGGGTTTTAGTGGTACGCTGGATGGGCAGGGATATAATATTACTGACTTGTTCATTGCTCGAAATAATGTTGGTTATCAAGGTTTGTTTGGTCAGTTAACTACAGGAGGAAGCATTACTGATTTAGGTTTGGTGAATGCGAATATCACCATAAAAGACACACTCAGTATAGTGACTCCATATATTGGGATTCTTGTAGGATATATCGATGGAGGCAGTGTCTCTGGATCTTATGTCACAAATAGTATTCTCTATAGTGATTTTCCCTCTACTGGTGGTCTTATAGGAGAAATGAGTGGTGGTAGTGTTGTCTCATCTTCTTTTGTTAGTGGTTCTAGTGTTTCTTCTTCTACTAGTAATGTTGGTGGTCTTATAGGAAGAATGAGTGGTGGTAGTGTGTCATCTTCTTATACGGTGGATTCTAGTGTTTCTTCTACTGGTAGTAGTGTTGGTGGTCTTGTAGGATATATGCTGAGTGGTAGTGTTGTTTCATCGTCTTATACTATTGGTTCTAATGTTTCTTCTACTAGTACTCGGGTTGGTGGTCTCGTAGGAAGAATGTGGAGTGGTTCTAGTATTGTTGATTCTTACAGTACTAGTAATGTTTATGCTCTTGCAGGAGAAAACTTACAATATCATGGTGGACTAGTAGGACAAAACTATAGGGGAGTGATAAACAATTCTTATAGTACAGGAATAGTTAATAGTACACATGATGATAGTGGTGGTTTTGTAGGAAGCGTAGATACAGGAGCTGCGACTTATGGTATGTATGGTAACTTCTGGGATAACCAGACAAGCGGTCGTAGTACTAGTGCTGGTGATAATGTAACAGGACTTACTACAGCGCAGATGTATAATATCAGTCAGTTCTTAGCGGCAGATTGGAATATTAGTGAGATTAGCGGTTATAATAATGAGACTTGGTTTATTGATGATGGTAATGATTATCCTAGATTATGGTTTGAGTTTGATCTTGCTTTATTGGATATTGAGTCTGTAGGCATTATTCCAAGTCCTTTTGCTTTGGATGATGAGAATCTCGTAGGGTATTGTAGTGCTACTGGTAGTGAGAATTTTACGAGGTTGGATTATTTGTGGTATAAGGATGATGTAGTGGAGTATGGGGGTGCTTATTTCAAGGAAGGAAGTATTAGTGCTGGTGGGGAGTTTTCTTGTGGTGTTCGTGCTAATGATTCTCGTTTGTTGTGTTGGGGTGCTAATTTTGTTGGTAAGTTGGGTATTGGTAATACTACTCATATGTATAGTCCTGTTTTGGTTGATTCTTCTGATGCTTTTTTGAGTGTTTCTGTGGGTGTTTCTCATTCTTGTGGTGTTCGTGCTAATGATTCTCGTGTTTTGTGTTGGGGGCTAAATAGTGAGGGGCAGTTGGGTATTGGTAATACTACTGATATGTTTAGTCCTGTTTTGGTTGATTCTTCTGATGCTTTTTTGAGTGTTTCTTTAGGTAGTTTTCATTCTTGTGGTGTTCGTGCTAATGATTCTCGTGTTTTGTGCTGGGGTGGTAATATTTATGGTCAGTTGGGTGTTGGTAATACTACTGATATGTTTAGTCCTGTTTTGGTTGATTCTTCTGATGCTTTTTTGAGTGTTTCTTTAGGTAGTTTTCATTCTTGTGGTGTTCGTGCTAATGATTCTCGTGTTTTGTGTTGGGGTGGTAATTGGGTTGGTCAGTTGGGTGTTGGTAGCGCTGTTTATGATTCGTGTTTTGATGGTTATGAATATTACGATTGTAGTTTGAATCCTGTTTTGGTTGATTCTTCTGATGCTTTTTTGAGTGTTATGGTGGGTGTTTCTCATTCTTGTGGTGTTAGGGCGAGTGATTCTCGTTTGTTGTGTTGGGGTGCTAATGCTAATGGTCAGTTGGGTGTTGGTAATACTACTGATATGTTTAGTCCTGTTTTGGTTGATTCTTCTGATGCTTTTTTGAGTGTTGGTCTTGGTTTTGGACATTCTTGTGGTGTTAGGGCGAGTGATTCTCGTGTTTTGTGTTGGGGACGTAATTTTGGAGGTCAGTTGGGTGTTGGTAATACTACTAGTCCTATTATGGTTCCTGTTTTGGTTGATTCTTCTGATGCTTTTTTGAGTGTTGATGGTGGTTTTGGTGGTGGTTTTGGTGAGCAGCATACGTGTGGTGTTCGTGCTGTTGATGGTCGTGTTTTGTGTTGGGGTGATGGTTCTTTTGGTGCTTTGGGAACAGGCAATACTAGTTCTCAGTTGAGTCCGACTCTTACTATTGATTCGAGCAGTTATCTTAGGGGGCTTTCTCCGCAGACGACTTATAATGTTTCTTTGATAGGGAGTGGGTTGACTAGTTTGGGGGAGGAGTGGAAGCTTAGTTGTCGCGCTGTAAATGTTACTAGTGCGGGGGATTTTGTTAATTCTACTGTTACTACGATTGATGAGGGTGAAGAGGGTTTGGATTGTGGTGTTATCGATGAGCCTGGAGAGTATATTATGAATGGCGACCTTGCGGCTACCGGAACTTGTATTACTATTAATGTTAGTGATGTTTCATTAGATTGTCAGGGTCATACGATCAACTACTCTACAAACGATGACGAGGGCTACGGTATCCTGATATGGAGCCAGAGCGGGACGGTCGAAAACGTGAGTATCGCGAACTGTAACATCATCAAAGAGAGTCCTGGAGGGAGCTCAGGGAGTAGGCGCCCAGCTATCCTCGGATACGGCTACTCAGGTACTCCTTCAGGAGGTTTCACAAAATCAGGTGATGAGCATACTGTTGAGCAAGTAAATATATCGAACGTTACTATCACGACCGAGGGAGATTATGCTCGAGGCATATTTGTCTTAAGTGGTCATACTTGGAGTGTCGAAGATGTCTCTATCACAACGTATGGAGATGATGCCCGAGGAATCTACAGCGAGAACTCTGATCATTGGAGTCTCAGGAGAGTTGATATCACGACCTTTGGAACTGTAGGGATAGGACTGTATACGATCGATGCAAACCACTACTATCTCAAGGACATCGATATCACTGCTGCGAGCGCAGGCATGTGGATCCGCACGGGAAGTTCGAACTGGCGGGCAGAGAACATTTCGATAAATGCTACGCTTCAAGGTATCGCGACATCGGACGGAGGTATGGCTCACATGAGTTTTTACAACTCTACGATCCACTCATCAGGAAGCCGGGGATTAGATACCAATCAAGGTACAGATAACATCAGCTTCTACGATTCTATTATCACCGCTCCATCAAGTGACGATGTATACATGCGTCTTGGTGATGCGAGTCGGCGTGTTACGTTCGTCAACGTGACTTTCAACCCTTCCAGTGTCACGTTCCATGACTCGACCTCAGGATTCCTCGACGTTGGATGGTACGTCGACTTTCTCGTAAACGATACTCTAAGTTATCGAGTTGAGAATGCTAATATTAGTTGGCAGGATTCTGGTGTTATGAGCAGTTTGAACCCTAACAGTACTGGTTGGAAATTAACTGATAGTGGTGGATTGTCTCTAAGAAATATATTGTATGAGTACTCGCAGAACCAAACTGCTAGGTACTATCATACTAACTATAGCTTCGACATAAGTAGCCCATCATACGCTTCCCTTGTTGGAGCGTCTAGGAACTTCACTACAAATACACAATTGGATTTTACTATAGAGCCATTGTCGTTGGAGTGTGGTGTTATTAGCGAGCCTGGCTCTTATGTTATGACTACTAATCTTACTGCTACAGGCACGTGTTTCACTATTAATGTTAGTGATGTAATACTGGATTGTCAGGATTATACTATTAATTATTCGACTGCTGATGAGGGTTATGGTATTTTGATTTGGAGTCAGTCTTCTAATGTGGATAATGTTACGATACAGAACTGTGTTGTTGTGCAGGGTTCTGGTGAGGGTGATGTGAATAGTGCGCGTCCTGGTATTTTGGGTTGGGGTGTTAATAATGGTCCGAGTGGTGGTTTGTCGAGTGTTAGTGGTATTTTTTATGAGGTTACTAATGTTTTGGTTGTGGATTCTAGTATAGTAACATTGGGTGATCGTTCGGATGCTATTAGGGGTGCGGTTTCGTATGACTGGGATGTTGTGGGTGTGAATGTTTCTACTGCTGGTCAGCTTGCTTCGGGTGTTTTTGGTACTTTTACGGGGGGTTGGTTGTTGTCTGGTGTTGATTCTTTTACTACCGGTGATAATTCTAGGGGTTTTGCTAGTTGGGATTCTGTTGATTGGGAGATTGTGGATTCTCGTTCTGAGGTTACTACTTTTTATTCTTATCCTATTCGTGCTGAGGAGGGTTCTCATGGATGGGTTCTGTCCAATGTTTCTCTTATCTCTGATGGTTTTGAGTCTGATGGGCTTCATGTGATTGATTCGGATAATTGGATGGTTGAGGGTCTTTTTGTTTCATCATCGGGCACTCAGGCTGATGCTTTTTATTTAGAGGATTCTGATGGTTGGATGGTTTATGATTCTGATTTGTCTAGTGGGTCTGCGTTTGATGTTGTTCTTAATCTTAGTGATTCTTCGTATCGTGTTGGTTTTGTGAATACGAGTTTTGATCATTCTAGCGTGTCTCTTCTTACTCCGGGCTGGCTTGATAGGGGTTGGTGGGTGGATGCGTATGTGAATGATAGTCTTGGCAGTCCTGTAGAGGATGCTAATGTCTCTTGGAATGATGCTGGTATTATTAGTGGGAATCCTAGTAGTAGTGGTTGGAATGTTACTGATGATAGTGGACTTAGTGTTAGGAATGTCTTGTTTGAATATTCTGAGAATCAAACTGCGAGATATTATAATACTAATTATACTATTAATGTTAGTCATGAGGATTATGATGATCTTATAGGAGAGTCAAGGAATTTTACGGGTAATACGCAGTTGAACTTTACTTTTTTGGGTGAGTCTTTAGAGTGCGGTGTTATTAGTGAGCCTGGCGAGTATGTTATGACTTCTGACTTGTCTGCTGCTGGTACTTGTTTTACTATTAATGTTTCTGATGTTAGTTTGGATTGTGGGGGTCATACGATTAACTATAGTACTGGTGAGGAGGGTTATGGTATTTTGATTTGGAGCCAGGGTGGGTTGGTTGAGAATGTGAATGTTAGTAATTGTAATATTGTTAAGGATAGTGAGGAAGGTAATAGTTCGAGTCTTAGGCCTGCCTTACTTGTTTATGGTCGTAGTGCTGTTCCTAGTGGTTCTATTAGTGGTATTGCGGGTACTGCTCATTATGTAGATAATGTGTCTATTAATAATGTTAATGCTAGTAGTAAGGGAAATTATAGTAGTGGGATTTTTATAGTGCGAGGATGGTATTCTTCTATTAGTAATGTTATGGTTGATACTGATGGTAATTGGAGTTTTGGGATATGGGGCGATTACTCTTCTTATTGGAATATTTATAATACTAGTATTTTTTCGTTAGGGCTGTTTAATGTTGGTCTGTATGGGGTGGATTCTAATTTTTGGGTTTTAGATAGTTTAAATGTAGATGTTGAGTTCAATGATGGTCATGGTATTATTGGTTTTCGGTCAAATTCTTGGATTCTTTATAATGTTACTGTTATTGCTGACGGTTCTACAGTTAGGGGAATATCTCTATGGGATCTTAATAACTGGACTGTTATAGACTCTTTTATTGATAGTACTTTTTATGATATTAATATGGAGTTAGATCATAGTACTCGTCAAGCTTTTTTTATTAATACAAGCTTTAATAAGAGTAGTGTGTATTTTACTAATGCTAATGCTGGTTGGCTTAATCGTGGTTGGTGGGTTGATTCGTATGTTAATGATACTATAGGGAATCCAATTAGTGGTGCTAATGTGAGTTGGGTGGATAATGGTAGTCTTGCAAGCAATCCTTCTGCTAGTGGTTATAGTTTGACTTTGGTTGATGGGACGGTGAGGAATGCCATATTCGAATATTCTCAGAACCAGACTCATACGTTTGAGCATAATAATTATACTTTTAATGCGAGCAAGGAAGGATTCTTACATAGTGATATTGTTCAAAATATAACTGATAATGCCTTCATTTACTTTACATTAGAAACCGATGACATTGATCCTCCGACATGGTCTGATCCTTGGGATAACAGTACTGATACTAGCCCTAGGATTAATGAGAATATAAGGATGAACTTAACACTAAACGATGATGTTGACTTGTTCAGCTATACTTTTAGTTGGAATGGTACTGGTTCATGGACTAATGATAGTATACAGTTAATATCAGGCACAGAGCATATTTTAAGCGTTATTAAGCAAGTAGGATTGCCTAGAGACAATACTATAGGATGGAGAGTATACTTTAATGACAGTGCAGAAAAGACAAACATCTCTGATATATTCACATTCACTGTAAAGAACACTCCTCCTGATGTTCCTATACTAAATTATCCTCTAAACGACAGTGATATTTACAATAGAACGCCATTATTCAACTGGACGGGATTCGATGCAGACTCTGATGAATTAACATACAACCTCACGATATACTGCATAGGAGGATGCAGTGCTGACAACAGGCATTATCAAGGAATAACAACTAACGAATTCCAGCTTGAAGAAGAACTCCAGTTCCTATACGATGACGGATACTCATACTTGTGGAGCGTTAATGCATGCGACCAATATGAATGCTCAGAATACTCCCAAAACAACACGTTCACTCTCTCAAGCCTCTTATCAGTCAGATTCACACAAAACGATTCGGACTTCGGCATGATGCAGCTCGGACAAACCAATAGTACTGAGGATAACAGCCCAAACCCTCTTGTACTGGTAAACGAAGGAAACGTAAAAGTAAATATTAGCTTCTACGCCCAAACCCCGTTATTTGAAAGAGCTGCACTGCCAAGCCCATTCTTTGAGGCAAGAATAAGGCCATTAATAGGAAATTATGGCATAGACACTAATACGAGCTGGTTTGACCTGGACGATTCAGAAAACCCTGCTCACATGCTAAGAAAACTAAATTATACAACAGACAATAATGCCACTATAGACTTAAGAGTAACAGTTCCTATAGACGAGCCTCCAGCAGAGAGGAGCAGTACTATTACAGCAATGGTGGTGATGTCATGAAAAAAGCACTGCTATTGCTGATAATACTATTAACTGCAATCATGATAATAGAAGAATCAGTAGCATTCGGAGTGAGTCCAGGCAGAAAACAGTATGACTACCAGCCACAACTAGACGGTTACATAAACATCATAAACAGCCATAAGGAATCAGGAGAACTCATAATAGTCGCTAGAGGAGAATTATCAGAATACGTAATATTCAGCGAAAGGACAATAAAACTGGATCCCAACGTCCACGAAAATAGGGTTCATTATACTGTAAGAGTGCCCCAAGACAAGTTAGAGCCAGGCTCCAACGAAATAGATGTTTATATAATGCCGATGACATTCGATACAGACCAGTCCACAGTATCAGCGCAGGCAGGAATAATCTTTAGAATAATAGTAAACCTTCCTTACGACGGGGCTCATGCTACAGGAAGAATAGACTATAACAGCAGAACTAACACCATAATAATACCCGTAACAAATGTAGGAACACAAAGAATAGAAGATGCAAGAGCATCAGTAAGCATTATAGGGCCTACAGGAGATATCATATCATCAAAATCGTCATCATCCAAAACCATAGGAATAAGAGAAACCATAGAATACAACATACCTTTAGATGGCATTAGCAACGGGCATTATCTTGCAAGAGCAACCATAGAATATGACAATAAAATACTAGTAATAGAAAGGAATATAGCGGTGGGAACAGCATTAATAGCAGTGCAATCGATAGAAATGCCTGAATTCAGGTATGGTCATATAAATAGGATAGACATTAACGTAAAGAGCGAGTGGAACCAAGTAATAGAGGACGCTTATGCCATGATAGAAATAATAGGACCTGCAGGAACACTAATAGAAAGGATAAAAACACCAGGAGAAAGAATAGAGCCTTACAGGACAAGCATACTAAGAGGATACTGGGACACTGCAGGAATAACTCCAGGAGACCACCAGATAATAGCCACAGCAGTAGGAGAAGGAGGAAATGATACCAAAAGAACCATGGTTACCATAACCCCTACAGGAATAGTAATGCAACAGCCTACAGGAAGAGTCGCAGGAGAAGGGGGGATGGGAATACTAGGAGTAGCACTCGCATTCCTGATAATAGCAAACATTATACTGTTTGCGATAATACTATCAGGAAGAAACAAAAACAAAAAGAATAAAAAGCAGTAACCAAAAAGGCATTATAATGGTAGCAAATAAGACTACTAAAGCAAAAAAAACAACCAAAAAGAAGGTAGTGCATCCTAAGCCATATTCCGACCTCACGTTCTACCAGAAGAAGATGAGAGAAGAAATAAGAAAACTGCATGACGCTACAGAAACATTCGTAAGAATAGCAGTAAACAAGACGGCAAAAGAAAACAAGATACACGAGATAGAAGAACACATACTAGAGATAGGAAGAAATATTGACGAACTAGAAGACCTACTGCATGATATTAGCAAGGGGAAAGTATGATGACAACAAGAAAGAAAAGCAGGACAATAAGCAAGACTAAGAGCAGAAAAAGAACTGTTGCTAATAAGAAGGATCAGGACATTACTATAGCATTAAGAAAGCTCCATAAGGACATGGAAGACAGTCTAAAAAGGATGGAGTCACTAATAGGAAAGATAGAGGATGACAAAGCCAAGCCAAAAATAAAGAAAGCCATAACAAGGTTTCATAAGAAACAAAAAGAACAATTAACAAAAGTAGTGAAAACAACAAAAAAATGATTATTCATTCCGAAGTATACCATCCATAACAGTTCTTAAGTCCTCGCCATTATAGATAAATGCTCCTTCTCTCAAGCCCATATTAGCATCTCTTGCGAGCTTCTTAGCTGTTATCATATCGCCAGTATTGTAATGGCTAATAGCCTTTAATCCCATAATGCACGAGCGATGGTCCTCCAAAGAGCGTATCTTCTCTACGAGAGCATTACCAACCCTTGGGGGAAGATCGATATCACTAGCAGCATCCCTTAAAGTCTCTATAGCCCTATAATAATCGTCAGGCGTTCTTCTCATCTCGAAACCAATAGATTGGCTGTACCTGTCCCCAAAATCAACATCCTTAACGGCATACGTCCTTAATATGTTCTCATATTCTTTCATAATACCACCTTATAATAGCAATGAGATACTAGTATAAATTAGTAACGCTTATAAAACCGTTCTGCCGAATAATAGTAGATGATAATATGACCAAAATAATAGTAATGCTAGCAATAATATTATTGGCTGTAGGGGCATGCCAGTCAGAAGAGCCCCCAACACAGGACACTACAGTGCCAGTAGACACTACTAATGATAATGACCTGCAAGAAGAACATGATGATAGTGATGAATATTATGACTGGGATGATTATGAAGACTGGGAAGAATACGACAATTACTGGGATGACGATTGGGATGACGAATACGAATACTATGACTACGATGAATATGATTATGAGGATTACATCACAATAGAAGAGCTCTCAACACATAATACCCTTGATGATTGCTGGATAGCATACGAAGGAGAAGTCTATGACATAACACTATACTTATCAAGACATCCTGGAGGGGCAGGGGCAATAATCCCATACTGCGGGACAGCAGGAGAGTTTGAAGAAGCCTTTGACGGCCAGCATGGTCCAACTCAGTACCAAACACTATTAAGAGAAGCAGTATTTGTAGGAATGCTAGTATGATAATACTAAGAACATTAGGCGAAAAACTGGAATACTATTCCAAAGCAGTATTAAGGATAGGAATATCAATAGTATTCTTATGGTTGGGAGTATTGCAGTTAACTGACAGCCAATTATGGAAAGAATATGTTCCTGACATAATAATAGGAATAATCGCCAATCCAGAATTACTAGTGGTCATTAACGGAACAGTCCACATAGTACTAGGCACACTATTATTGGCAGGAGGATTCACTAGAATAACAGCGTGGGCATTATCAGCAAACCTAATAATAATATTATTAGGGATAGGATATGACATTATAGGAATACTAACACTCGGAATGCTCGCAGGAACAATAAGCATAGCAATGACAAGTAACGATCCTCTAAGAATAGACAATAGGATAAGACTATTCAGAAAAAAGAAAGATCCTATAAGCTTCGACTAGTATGATATATCAAAGAGTATAGGATAATGGTCTGACGCCCAGTTGGTATGCTTGTCTTTAGGAACAATCCCAGATAATACTTTAATATCCTTGGATACAAACAAGTGGTCTATCCTAATCCCAGACTTCTTATTAATACTAGCATAATCTGTAGGAATAGTATAAGTCCTATTCATCCTGGGCATGGCATCCCTAAGACCATAACGCCTAAGCATAGGAATAAGCTTAGGACTTAACAGCTCTTCAGCCTTCCTCTCAGGCTCATGATTGGCAAGAGAATAAAAAGCATCTATAATAGCATTAATATCGTACTTGTCATGGTCTGAAACGGCATTAAAATCTCCCGTAATAATATAAGGATGTTTCTTAGCCTTCATAAGAGGTCTTACACTCTCGGCTCTCACAGACTCACTGATATTAGGAGAGGCATGATATACGTCAACATACAACTTCTTCCTCCCAGTCCTAACCATCCCAGTAATAGCAGTCCTGTCAACAAGCTTGATTACACGAGCATCTATAGGATAACGAGACAATAAGCAAGAGCCCCACTCATGGTCCCCCCAAAAGCCAAAAAAACCATGTTCGTAACCAAATATCCTCTGATAGTCCACATATATTCCAGTATGATTATAACCTCCATAACAAGCCTCGCATAATACCAGTATGTCAGGATTATGTATTCTTACAGCTTTTTTGGCATGGTTAAGCCTAGCCCTGTCAAGAATATGCTCATTAGAATGAAACCCGTGCAGTATATTATAAGTCATTATCCTAATCTTCATAAACAGCCATGATAGAATGATATTATTTAATACTATCCCTTAGATTGGCTCTCTAGTAAATGTCTGTAAAAGTGTGCTATGCGCCACCCCGTAGGGGCCATCCCCCGGCGGCATCAGCGTCAAGCAAGAACAGGTGTTCTTGCTCCAGCTGACGGCTGTCGCACACTTTTACTACAATGCCTTCAGATTACATAATAGTCATCGTGGTATAATGAGGATAGAGATCCAATTCTGAGCTTGTCTATAATCCTAGTAGGGTCTTTAGGCCTAAGAATATTGTCATACATCAGCATCTCGATAATACTCGATAATGGTGTGCTAGGATAGACAGGCTCTATGCCACTATTATGATTGTTAATGGGTCGGGTACATACCTCGGTCTTTAGGTCGATAGCAGTTTAACCATTAACTCCAACATACCGCGCCCTTTAGGGCGGGGTTGTTGATTATGATAATAGAAATAGTATGCGTAGGGCGCATTATCATCATCACAATCCTTGATAAAAAAGAATGTAGGAAAATCCCCAATATTACTGCATACTTCATGATACTTGTATCCTGCCTCGCTAATCAGCCTGACATTGCCAAGAGCATCATAATACATTCTATTGAGGATGCGTTTCTCATCCAATCCAATGCGATTAGAGTAGTCTACGGGTTGCATGATAATGATTGACAATCATATAGGATATGGTCCCCTGTGAAGCCTTTCATAAGGCAAAGCGCCCCTAACCCTCTCTTCAAGGAAGGACGGCATATCATCTAAAGGCTTATGCTTAAGATCACTTTCCTTAATCATATTATAAATGCTCTCTGCCTCAGGACTATAAGCTGGTATGGGGTGCAATCCTCCCTGTTTGCCGTCAAAAGCAATGTATACTGCTACAGGATGGCCGTTAGGACTCATAAGAAAATCGTGATTCACCAAGTAGAATGATGGTTCATCCCCTTTAGGATTAATCTTGTCATAAAGATTATAGCCATTATCCCTTAACAGTGCAATCTGCTCAAGGACAGATACAACCCTGCTCTCTACAATCTTATCGTCTTTAGGGTTCTTTTTTCCGTTATTCTGTTTCTTTGATGCCATACCAATCCCTCATAAATACACATTGTTATCACTATGGAGTGATATTAGTGTATTTAAACTTATCTAAGTAGATTTCTTTTACACGATGACATTTATAAAGGTAATGTTTAGAATCAGTTATCCTGAGGATTATTAATCTCATTAGCATAACGCTGATGAGCGGCAATAGCCATCCTTTCATACTTGTCACGCTCGTCACTAGTCTCAGCATTCTGCATCCTATAATTATAATAGTCAATCTGCATCCTAAAAACATCCTCTTCAGAATCAATATAAGCTGAATGTGCTTTCTCATGGTCGTATACGAACTCCACTGCTTCATCATCATAAAGCCCATGAGCACGGGCAAAATATGGGATTATAGCATCATAATTCTCGTTAGCAATAATAATGCCTTCACGCTCATTCCTCCTAATAGCAGCCACTACTTTAGGACCGAGAGTAGCGGATGATACGCCCTTAATCTCCACAGTATCCAATCCTTTACTGTCAAGATATTCTTCAAAAATCCTGCCAGGACCACTCATATAATCATTATAAGAGGTTGATACTGCTTCTACTTCATTGTCTCTCTCAACAATATCATCAACACTTACAGTACCACTACTATAATACTCTTTGGTACCATCATTATACTTTATTGCTTCAGCATAAGGAATAGTACTGTTAGTAAAATAATGATTTATTGTATCATCATTATTAGGAACAACATAAACAGAATATCTTCCCAAAACATTATCAATATTCTCTTTGGTACTCATAATATATGATTCCATACTTGAAATCACACTGATAATCCGCTCTAACATGAAACATGTCGATACAATGTTATTAAAAAACTTTACGATATTAGGATTAGTCACTCATCAAAGTCTAAATAGCGATACTTGTTATTGAGATACTTTATGATATCAAATATGAGTATCATCATCATAGCAAGACCTATAGGAACAAGCCAGTATAATATTGGTACTGGCAGCGTTTCAAAAACGGGGTTAAGAGCAGGAATATATACTATTGATATGAGCAACAACAATGACAGAGTACTAGTGCCTACAAGGTAAGGGTTTACGAAAGGACTCCTGTTAAGCACTCCCTTCCTAAAACTCCTAAAGATAAATGCTTTTCCAAGGCCCATTATTACTATGGTCATAAGAGCCATTGTTCTTGCAAACTCTAAAGAGGCTCCACGCTCATTAATAAGATAGTTGAACACTAATAGAGGGCCTACAGTCATAATAATACCCGCAACTAATATCAGTATAATAAGATCCTTATTTAATATAAAACTCTTCTTTCTCGGCTTTACCTTCATAATATCATCAGACGACTTGTTAAAACCAAGAGTAATAGCATTAACCTCATCAGACAATAAGTTCATGAACAGTATCTGGAGTGCAATAAGAGGCAAAGGAAGATTAAGCATTACAGAAACAAATATTAATGATAGCTGTGCAATATTGGTTGATATCTGGAAAGAAGTAAACTTACGAATATTATTAAATATTGTCCGTCCTTCCTCTACACTGCATACTATAGTAGCAAAATTATCATCCTTAAGAGTAATATCCGCTACTTCTCTAGTAACATCAGTGCCATTCTTTCCCATAGCAATACCAATATGGGACTCTTTTAGTGCAGGAGCATCATTAACACCATCACCAGTCATAGCCACTATCTCACCAGTACTCTTAAGATTCTTAACAATCCTAAGCTTATGCTCTGGTTTGACACGTGCAAAAACGCCTGCCTTAACTAATACTTTAGACAATTCCTCTTCAGTCATGTCATCAATCTCAAAGCCCTCAAGCACATTGCCCTTAATCCCAATCTCCCTTGCTATTGCCTTAGCAGTCTCCTTATTATCACCTGTAAGCATTATTACTCTGATGCCCGCAGTATCGCACTGCTTAATACTATTCTTAACCTCTGGCCTGGGAGGGTCTTCAAGACCCAATATTCCTATTAATACTAGTTTTTCTTCAAAAGAAGCCTTCGTTTTGGACACTGATTTTTTATATGCTACTGCAATAGTCCTATAGCCCTGAGTAGTAAGGGATTCATTGGCTTTCATAATAGCCTTCCTCTCAGCCTGAGATAATTTATCAATCCTGCTACCCTTATAATGATGAGTACAATGAGGAAGTACAAATTCCAATGCTCCTTTAGTATAAACATAATAATCGGACTTTTCTTTAGTCAATACTGACATCATCTTCCTATGGCTGTTGAAAGGAATTTCTTCTTTGCGAACAGCATTAATATCCTCCAAATATATGTTGGCTTTAGCTCCCAGTATCATCAATGCTCCTTCAGTAGGAGAGCCTATAACATGATATTCGTCAATATCTTCACTGCGCTCTATTTTGGAATCATTGCATAATACTGATGCTTTGATAAGAAGATGAAGGTGACTGGTAGGCTTAATATCAACATTCTTCCTGTTATGCAAGAATCTTCCTTCAGAAGAAAACCCTGCTCCTTCCACATCATAAAACTTATAGTCGCTCCAAATCTTCTTGACAGTCATCTCACCCCTGGTAAGAGTGCCTGTCTTATCAGTGCATATAACTGTAGCTTCTCCTAAAGCCTCTATTACAGACATCCTATTAACTATGGCATTCTTTACAGCCATCCTACGAGCGCCAGCAGCAAGAGTCGTAATAAGCACCACAGGAAGGCCTTCAGGAATGCTCGCTACGCTAATAGCAATAACCACTATTAATATTTCTATAAGTTCGGGTGCAATCCACTCTACCCTGGTAAGCATAGTTATACCTGTAAGAAATGATACTGATAGCGCTATAATAGCAAGATATTTAGTTAATAAGTTGACCTTCTTTTGCAACGGAAGCTCTTTCTCGGCAGTTCCTATAAGATCAGCTATTTTTCCGAACTCTGTATCCATACCAGTCTTTAGAACTCTGGCTGTAGCCCTACCATTAACAATATAAGTGCCCATAAAAATATGGTTTTCTGGCTTTTCCTTCTTCTTATAAGCAGTCTTCCTAATCTCCTTAGACTCCCCTGTAAGAACAGCCTCATTAAGCCTCAATTCCTTCTCATCCAATACTACGCAGTCGGCAGGAACCCTCTCGCCGGTCCTCAACATTACAATATCACCAGGAACTAATAGTCTGGATTCTACCTCTTTTTGCTTACCATCCCTAAGCACTACAGTCTTGGGCATAATCATGCTCTTTAACGCTTTAATAGACTGCTCAGCCCTATACTCCTGAAAGAATCCCACACCAATAACTATTAGTATCACAACGACCAAAGCCCATCCTGTAAGCTGCTTTTCAGGAACAAGAAAAGATATTATCATAGCAAAAGTAAGAAGGTAGACCATGCTGTTCTTCTTAACCTGCCTAAATAGTATTTTTAGGGGGCTTACCTTCAATACTTCCTGCAACTCATTAGGACCATGCTCTTCTAAGAGCTTATCAGCCTCTCTACTAGTAAGACCCCGTAACACCATTAACAAATCTTAAGGCAATGCATTTTTAAATATTACGCTAAACTAATGAGTATTATGAGAGAAGAACAAGAACTAGCAGAGCTTATAGAAGAACTGATGGAATATTCTGCTGATTATCCTATAATAGTAGAAGGGCCCAAAGACGTTAAAGCATTGGATAGAGCAGGAATAAAAAGCATTCCATACGAAGGATCGATAATAGAATACTCTGAAAAGATAAAAGAAAAGCATCCTAACACTAATAGAGTGCTGATACTAACAGATTATGATAAGGCAGGAGAAGAACTCAGAATAATGCTAAAGAACGCATTATCAAGACTAGGAATAGAAGAGGATATCAAACTGAGACTAAAATTCAAGAGAATCACAAGGCTCAGCCACATAGAAGGGTTTAGGATATGAGACTAGTCCATACTATCGATATTAGATTGTGTCTTGGATATATTATTCATCTCTTCATTTGACAACTCATGTTTTCTAACCCAATAGACTCCCTTATAAGAGTCTTTGTATAAATAATTAAAGTTTACAAGCTCTCTTCTGATAAGAACATAATCATCCACATCAAAACTTATGATTATATCATTAACCTCTGACTCTTGGTATATCCTTCCTACATTAAACTTTCTGGATATCATAGAGAGTATTTTCTGCTTATCCAGGTCATCACGAGGCAATTTTATCATAATAGACCCTCAAATAAAGATACTTTTTTGTTAGAAACTAAGCCTAGTTTCCTGCATTCATTCAGGCAATGATAAGCATAGTCAGTATGATGCTTTATGGGCTCTTTGTCTTGAATATCTTTAGAAACAATCCCTTTCTTAATCTCATATACATGCATAACACTCCAACAAAAAGTCTCAAACATTTTCAATGGAATGAATGCCTCAACCCTTTTTTTTAGAGTGGTATCGCTCCTGTGCTTTAGGTATTCATCATAAAAGATTTCCTGATGATTCTTATACAATCTCTTTCCAAAACCAGTAAAAACATCAGCAATATCGTAGGCAGGATCAGATACTCCACAACTCTCAAAATCGATAAACTTTAACTCATTATTAGTATCATAAATCATGTTTTGCTCACAAATATCACCATGCGTAATAGAAACTACATTATCCGGTCCACTTATTATTAGTCTTGGTAGGCATTCTAATAAGAACACACTGTCTTTTGCTCCACCATATTTCTTGGCAAGCCTAATATATCTTACTATGCTTTTTTTGACATCAGAATAAGTCATCCTAAAAAAAGGGATATTCTTGCCTATAGGAATAGAATGCAGTGTAGCGGTTACTCTGGCAATATCCCTTATCATACTGCTTGATAATCTCATCCTTTTAAGGTCCTGTCCAGGAATGTATTCTATAATCAGATAGTCTTGTGGAATAATTCTCTTAGTAGTGTCCTTAGTGTAAGGAGTGGGGCTAATGTTATATGGCTGCAGGTATTTCAACACTCTGTATTCTTTACTGATCTTGTGTTTTTCTTTGAGATCAGCGTTTACCCTAACAATGTATTTATCATCTACCAAAAAGTTAGTATTGCTCTCACCTGAACCTAACTTCTTAATTATAGGTCTAGTCAAGTGCAAATGAGTCTTTACTGCCTTTCTGACATCAGACACCTTGATATTCATAGTATAAACCACTAACTTAAACGTGTTTATAAATAGTATGCATATTATTTTGTCAGTAACTAATAAACATTAGAAGAACTATCTATTACACGCATTATAAAAGATTTATGAATTCCTCTCTCGTAAGCCCTGCCTGTCTTATTATTGCTCTTAGAGTTCCTATTCCTATTAATTTATGATTCTCATAATCTTCATTAGTTTTTTCCCAGAAATAATAGGAAGTTTAGGCATTAATCTCCACCACTTCCTCATCAATAGAAGGGGGTATAGGCTCATTATGCTTATCTAAGCTTGCGATATATCCTTTAATAGCATCCTTAATATTAGTGATAGCTTCACTTCTGCTCTTTCCTTGGGAAATGCAGCCAGGAAGTGCAGGACATTCTGCTATAAATGCTCCGCTCTCGTCAACCTCTATAACAATACGGTATTTCATAATTATCCCAACATAAAGATAATAACCATTGTATATAAATTAAATTTAATAAGAGCCGATCTTTTAATAGAGTCCTAAGACACAACAATACTATTAGTATCATCATCATTTTCATTCCATTCGAACTCTAATTCAAGCTCATGCTTGCCCTTATCATTAACCTCATACTTTATCTCTAATGATATACTGCCTTTGGGTGTTACACGCACATCATTATTATTATTGGTTACGAGATTAAAATATCCTTGTGACTTGAGCTTATTGCCTAACTCCAATAATAGATCGCCTACTTCTCCTACAGTCTTAATGTCATTGCCTTTATACAATATTTTGTCCATAATATCATCCCCCATGAATGATAGGGATTAGAATTTCATTAATAAATGGTTATGAATCATTATTGTATTATCATACCCATTCGCGCCTCCTAAAATAGTATAGCATTCCGATCATAATCATAGCCATAATCCCGAGTATCATAAAATAGCCGTACTGCCATTCGAGTTCAGGCATATTAACAAAATTCATTCCGTAAACACCTGCAATAAAAGTTAAAGGGATAAAAATGGTTGCTATAACAGTTAGCACTTTCATAACCTCTCCCATCCTATTACTTATAGTAGTAAGGTATATGTCATGAAGGCTTGATAATATGTCCCTATAAGATTCTATAGCATCAATAACCTGTACGCAATGATCATAAGCATCCCTAATATAAACTCTGGTATCATCACTGATAATACTGCCTTCTAACTTAGACAACCTGCTAATAACCTCTCTTGCAGGCCATACACTCCTCCTAATCATAATAATCTCTCTTTTAAGAGAATGCATATCAGACAACGCTTTCTTAGTAGGATTGTCAGATATCATTTCCTCCAATAATTCGAGCCTATCACCATAATCCTCTAATACCACGAAATATTCGTCTATAATAATGTCTATCATCCTATAAGCAAGATAGTCTGCCTTCCTCCTCCTAAGCCTACTGTCAGGCTTTTGCAGACCATTGCTAAGCACACTAAAAATATCATAGTCCTCTTCCTGAAATGACAATACGAATCCATTGCCCATAATAATGCTTACCTGCATAGGATTATGATTATTGGATATGCCTCTCAATACAATATAAGAGTATCCTTCATACTCTTCTATTTTGGGCCTCTGAGAAGTATTCATAATATCCTCCAATACTAGAGGATGGATATTAAACAGGGATCCTATCCTCGATAATACATCCTTATCATGAACGCCTCTAACATCAAGCCAATACTGTTTCTTCTTGCGAGGTTTATACTCTAATTTTGTTATGTCATCAACATGCAAAGTATCAATATTCTTATCAGAATATTCTGTTACAATAATGCTGACAGGCTTATTAGTCTTAGTTCCGGTATGAACCAGTGAGCCTGGAGGCAGCCCTTTCTTAGAACCCGTAACAATCCTATACTTAGGCTTCCTGACAATACTCCTGATACTAACCATAAAATGGTAGTATTAACAGTAATTATAAACTATTACTCAAACTCTGCAAACCAAGGCTGGTTCTTATAAGAGTTCCTTACAAGTATAGAAAGACATATAAACATTGTTTTATTTTCAGAACATATGTTGCAAAAATCGAACAATATTGCGCTTGATATCATAGAATTATTGGTTGTAAAAGACTTACACCTAAGAGCAATATCAAGAACACTATCATATAATCCAAGCACAGTACTAAGCAAACTGAATAGCCTGATGGAAGACAACATATTAGACTATAGGAGAGAAGGCAAAAACAAGATATTCTTCCTCAAAAAGAACCAATGGACAAAAAACTATCTTGTCCAAATGGAATGCCACAAAGCACTCAAATTTTTCCGAAAAAAACAGGAATTCAGCGTAATTTTTGAGGAAATACTAATGAAAACTGATGCGCAATTAGTATTATTGTTCGGAAGCTATGCGAAAGGCACAGAAAAAGGCAACAGTGACATAGACATATACGCAAATACCAAAAACATCCGAGATGTCAAGGAGATAAGAAGCATCCATGCCAGAATAAGGGCTACTATAGGAGAACTACAAAAGGATACGGAACTATTCAATGAGATCATGAACAACCATATTGTCATAAGAGGAGCTGAAAAACTGTATGAGGAATACTGGTTTCCTGAAAAAACTGGCAAGAGAACACAAAATAAGCATCTTAGAACCCTCAAAAAACCTAACAAGAGCATACCTTAACAAGGCGCAAGACTGCTATGAGAGCGCAGCACTGCTAAGAACGAATCGTCACTATCAAAACTCAATAATAATGTCATACTATGCAATGTACAACAGCATAACCTCAATATTATATATGAACGGAATAAAATCGTCAAACCATTCCGGCACCATAATGTTATTTGACCTATTATATGAGGAGAAAGAGATATGCGATATTATAATAGGAGCAAAAAAGAGCAGGGTAGAAAACCAGTACAGTCCAAATAAACATAATGAGGAAGTAATGAGCGAGCTCTCAGAAGAATTAATAATGGCTTCGGGTATGATAATAAGACGGATAAAAACACTAATACAGGCAAACAAGCAGGATGATACAGAACAAAGAAGAAAAACCCTCTTAAAAGTCCTAAATGTGAGCAATGACAAATGATGCCTCTGCCCATACTGCCTAAACCAATATAAACAAGACAATAATACACTGTAGCATGCACCCAATATTACTAAAGAGCATAGCTGTAAAGCATTATTTTAGGAGTATAATCAGCGATGCGATTGCAGAAGAATGTATGAATAGAGAAGTAGCAGTAAAATATTCTTATGGGTTCGGCAAGAGGCCTGAAATGATAGAGACAGGCGCAGAAATAAGGCAATTGGCACTCCAAGGATCTACAAGCTATCATATAAGCGAAGAACTATGGGAAAACCCGTTAGACATTAAGACTGGGATGACAGAAAAAGAATACAACAATATAAGGATAGGATGGGACCTCATAATAGACATAGACGCTCCCGACTGGAGGTTCTGCAAGGTAGTATGCGCTACTATGATAAGAGTACTAAAAGACCTGGGAATAAAAACTATAAGAGTGAAGTTTTCGGGCAACAAAGGATTCCACATAGGAGTGCCATGGGAATCATTTCCTAAAGAAGCATCATACAACAATAATACTGCAGAACTATCATCATTATTCCCTCAACTTCCTAGAGAGATAGCAAGAATCATGATAGCAGAAGCTGACAAAAACCATATAAGAATAGACGACCAAGGAAAAATAATATTTTTGGAAGAACACTATTTTGAAAGAGAAGAAATAAAAGAGATACTCGGAATAGAAGACAACGAACTCCTAGTAAAAAAGTGCGAGTCATGCAACAATATCTATGAAGAGGACAAGACTAGAGTATACGAGTGCCCGAACTGCATGGCAAGAAGAGTATCAGAAGAAGAATACCTAAAATGCACAAACTGCAATATAGACATGAACATAATAACAAAAGTTCCGAGATGCGAATGCGGCAACACCACTTTTTATACAGCACTAAATGTAGAGAGAATACTCCATTTAGACACGCTCCTAATAAGTCCCAGGCACTTATATAGAAGTCCGTACAGCATCCACGAGAAATCAGGACTATGCAGCATACCTATAGACAAGGATACAGTACTGGGATTTGAGAAGCATTATGCAAGACCAGAATACATAGCAAAAATAATACCTTTCATTAATAGTGAGATAAGAGAGGGTGCTAACAGCAAAGAAGGAGTAAGACTCATAAGAATGGCACTGGACAATATACAAGAGCCTCTAAAAGAAACATCCTACGAAGAAATAGATGTTCCTAAAGAAGCCCTAGGAGAAGAACATTATCCTCCGTGCATAAAGAATGCATTGCAGGGAATAAAAGACGGCAAGAAGAGAACAGTACTGATAATGTCAAGCTATCTTAGGAGCATAGGATGGGATAAGAGCAGCGCAGAAAAGATAATATACTCGTGGAACAATAAGAACGAAGAGCCTCTAAGAGAAGTGTACATTAAAGGACAATTAAGACATGCATTCCAAGGAAAACCTATGCTGCCGCCGAACTGCGACCACAAGGACTATATGAAAGACATAGGACTATGCACTCCCGACGAGTTCTGCATGACCATAAGAAATCCCGCCCAATACTCAAAGAAGAAGCACGAGATGAAAAAGACTATAAGAAAGGGAAGGAAAAAGAAGGATGCCAACAAAGAAAAAAAGAAAGAAAAGAAAGAGGAAAAGACTCATAATAAAGAGGAAAACAATAATGAGAATAACACCTGAAGAATTATCACAATTCTTTCAAGATAAAGACCTGTTAGTGCTAATGGAATCCTTATTGGAAGGAGAGGATATTGGAAATGATAATGAGCAACACATAGTCGATGCTCTAAGAGATGGTGTCAGAGAATCTGTTAAGGAAGGAGAAAAGCCATTATTCACAACCAAAGAGACGTACAGGTATAGCACGAGAGAATCATACATTAAAGAACTAATAGGACTATTAAGAGAAAAAATAGAAGGAAGCATAATAACAGACGCTACATGTGGTATAGGAAAAGCAGTAATATCATTATCAAAAGTTTCAAAACAAGTTGTCGGTATAGAAATAGATCCTATTAGGGCAATACTAGCAGAACAGAATATCAGACTACAAAATATTAGTAATGCAACTATAATAAATGATGATGCTAAGAGCAAAAATTCTGCTACAATACTATCTGATTCAGATGTTATATTCGTGGATCCTGAAAGAACACAAAATTCTAGGAAAAGGAATATCAAAGAGAACAAGCCAGAACTAGACTATTTTACTTCAAAGTTTCCTCAAAAAAAGATAATATACGAGATAAGCCCTATGATACCATATGATGAGATACCCTTAGAGGCTAGCATAGTATTCTATTCTTATCATAACAGGCATGCAAGGACAATACTATTATACAATTTCTATAATGAAAGAAAAATAATAGCATTAAACCATAAAGGAGAAAAGATAATAGGCAACAAAAACATTGAATATCAATATGACAATAATATGGAAGAGGATTATACAGGAAAACATATTGTGGATATAGACGAGACGATAAGAAGAGCAGGCTTATTGTACAAGTTGAAAGAATATGGCGTAACCAGCATATTTAATGACGGAAAAATATTGTACACTATTATAGAAGAGAATAAAGATATTCCATTCTCCAATACGAGTAGGATAATATGCGATACTAACGACAAGGAAACTATAAGACGGGAGGCTGCCAACAACAATATTGGGAGAATAATAATAAGATATCATATAGACCCTTCAATGTACGCTAAAGAAGCTAACAGCATTGCAGGAAATGGAGAAAACAAGGCATACCTGTACAGGATTGGAGAAAAATATTTATTATGCTTATAATGACAATAGTATTAGCTGTTCTACATTCATAGGATAAAAATATGTATGCCTAACCTTCCTATTAGCAGACAATAGTCTTTTTAGCTTTCTTAACTGGCTCCTAGCCTTTACAGGCCGATAAGAGCATTTAACCTCATATATGTCAATATAACCGTCCTTGAAACCTATAAGGTCTGCTTCTGCTATCATCCTCTCTTTATCAGAATATATCTTCACATTCCTTTCAAGATAATCATAATCCTCACTAATAATAGAAGCGAGTTTTAACACTCCCTTATCATGCTTGCTAATCCTAGTCATATAGAACAACCTCCAATAATCCCATAAGGAACCTGCGAGACATAATAAAAATATTATGAGCCTATTATATAAGGGTTATGATATTATACAAAGAAAGCCAATAACGCTATCCCTGTAATCATGCTTAATACAAGCAGTATAAAATAGAGTATTACAAGTACTACAGCCTGGACTATAAAGACGAGGAATGCCTTAATCCAAATAAGCCTGAATACCTCTCTATACAACCATAATGTGAAGAAAAAACCCAGTATCATACCCCACAAGCCGTATTGCAGTCTCATCTGACTCGTCAGTATTCCCGAGACTACATTAACTAGCATTGCATTAACAAAAGAGCTTTTCCCTCCGAGTATCCTAACGGCAATATACAATGGAATAGCAGTGAATATTAACGCTACTGTTTTCCATATTAAGCCTTCTACCATAATATCACAGGATTATCATAATCATTTATACTCTTTTTGTTTATTTTCAAACACTACTAATTCTCCAGTATCAGGATGCTTATAGACTACGGATCCTTTATTAGGAATAGTCTTTGCTCTTTGTAGGGCTTCTTTGGCATTTGACTGCAGTTCTGCAACACTGCCAGAATTGCCTGTATAATTAGACACTCCCATGCTCACAGTGATATCAGTAGGCACTAGATTATCAGCATACTGCTGTCTGATATAAGATTCTATATAATTTTTCATTCTCGCAGCAACATTGAGGCCTTCTCCTAGCATAGTATCCTTGATTATTATAACAAACTCTTCTCCTCCTACACGACCCGCATAATCCCCAGTCCTGATGCAGTTGCCTAGAGACTCGCCTAAAGCCATTAGTATTAAGTCTCCCATGTCATGAGTGTGCTCGGTATTGATTGCCTTAAAATTATCTATATCAAAAAAAGCATAAGTAACATTAGTCTTATGCTCGTCAGCTTCTTCTATAATGCCTTTTAGCTCTTCTTCAAGCCCATACCTATTAGGTATATTGGTTAGCGTATCGTGCCTTGCATTATGAAACTCTTCAGCAGCATGCCCTTCAAGACTACCGGCATACCTGACTAATCCCATGATATGCTCTATAGGAATATCACTTGATTGGGCTTGAGGGTTAGTTTTAAGATATTCTTTTATAAAATCGTAAGATTTTTTGCCTTCAATATTATTGGTGGCATCAGTCCTTCTCCTACCCCAGACATTAACCCTCCTGTCCGTACCGACTCTGCTTTCAAGATCATTATCCATAGCCAAAGAATAATAACGCTCTTTAGACTTAAATGAATTTCTTTTATCGTTCAAGTAGTATTTAAAGAGACAATAGTTTGTTGGTTTTAGAATTACCTTATTTCTTTCTATTAGATTTTATTCGCTTCTGTTTTTCGCTTTTATCCAAATAATTCTCTGAAGAAGATACTTTTTGCCTGCTTCTTTGCTCAAGCTCTTTTCTAGCTACTCCTGCAACCGTTCCGCCTTCATTAGCAGCTTTCTTATTCTCATTAAAACCCTTAGCATCCCTATTTCTTGCTATCCTCGTAGTTGACGCTTCGCCAAGCATTGTAAAAATTATTTCTAGATCGTTCATATGATCCCTCAGATTCTCTCTTTTTAGGCTCTTAAACGCCTTATATTCTGCAGGAGTCATGTCAAATGTGGCTTTAGAGATTTCCGCAGTAAGAATAGCAAATTCTTTATCCTCTCGCAAACCCCTCTTCTTCCACTCATCTGTGAGTTCGTCTCTTACAGCAATACCTCTTATTCTCTTTTCAATCCAGTCATCAGAATAGTCTTTAGCTTGATAGATCTCTTTCATTCTCTTCTGGGCCAATTCGGGGTTGTCAATTTCATCTATACGTTCTTTTCCAACTTTAGCTAGCCATCTTTTGAATGGCTCAGCATTTTTACTTGGAATAGATTGGATAAGCCTAAAAACATCTTTAGCGTTGCCAGATAAGACTTTCCTATTTTTACCTGTATCTGTTAGCATTTCTACATGGGGACAATTTGTCCCTATGTAGTTTCCAAGTTCTTTATCCCTTTTGCGCAGTTTTTTCAGATAATCAGTAGGATTAACACTATCTGTCAATGCTTGGACTATATCAACCAAAGAATAGTACCATTCATCATTAAACCATTTTCTTCTAATCTTATTGCTCTGAAATACCACTAGTGCTTTGTTGGAATCCGTCATTTTCCATAAACCTCTAATAGTATATTGATGGGAGATATATAATTTATTCTATTGTTTTTCCGTAGAAATTCCATGTTCTTCTTCCATAGAATATCATTAGATAACAATGAAGACATAGAGCTTCCCAGAAATCCTGTCTCAAAACTTATAAATTCTACTTGTCTCCTATCAGAAGGCATATACTTTCTAATCCTCATATAATAGATGAGCTAATCCCATTATATAAACCTGTTTATAAAACAATACTATGGAGACAAATCATTACTCTCTCTTCCTATCATCATCCAATCCAAACACCTGGTCAAAAGTCAGAGATGTAAGTGCCATCATCTTCCTCACGAAGAAATAGATGATAAGCATCAAGAATAGGAATAACGGCAATGAGACAAAAAACATTATGGTAATGCTGAAACGGCCGAGCTCCTCATTAAACTCTACACTCCCAGGATCAGAAACGACTATTGTTCTTGCTATAATAAAATTGAGCAGCGCCCCTACAAAAAAGGCAATGCAGACCAATAACAATATGTCCTTAATAAGAGAATTAAGCTTTGCCTGGCTCTTAGTATCTTCAAGCCTCGACTCTATAAGCTTAGTGTTAAACACTTTCCTGTTGAATATTAATGGTTTCATCTTCTCAAAATTGAACAGCGTAAGATACAAGAATATACTGCCTATAGTTAATGGCACTAGAGCTTCCTTAAAAGCAAAAAGCCCTGTAGACAATCTGAATAATCCTATGCCTCCAGTAATAGACACACTAATAATACCTAATAATGAAAGTACATTATGGCTCTTCCTCTTAACATAATGATAGATTCCGTAAGATAATGGTATAGAAACTGCAATAATAAGGCCCCACATGGGACCAAGCCTATGCTCCCTTGAAAGAAAACTAAGTATTATAGCAGGAACTATTATGTTAAGCCCTAGATTAAAAGCTGTAGCATCATCATTCTTATGGCTCTTATTTCTTATGTGAGACACCCTTACTATTGGTCTTAGCAGCCATATAATAATCCTTCTCCTTCCTATCAAGCCTTTCTATAGAATATCTTAGCATGGTTCTAGGCATTACGTGAGCATTATTATCGAGGAATTTTAATAAGACTCTTACATCCTTCTTGCCTATCTCTCTTAGCATCCATCCTACAGCCTTATGGATAAGATCGTGTTTATCATACAACAGTATGGTGGCTATGCCTATAGGCAGTTCATAATACTCATTTCTTATATGAGCAAAACATGATATCATAGCAATTCTCTTATCCCAAAGATTATCAGAACGTGCCAGTTTATATAACAATTTCTCATGCTCTGGATGAGACAACACATAATCCCCTATAATCTTATGGCAAGTGACATCAACCAAGTCCCAATTGTTTATCCTATGCCTCATCTTAACATAATAGTCGAATATTTCTTTCTTAGTATTATTATCGCCCTTCTCATACTGCAATACCAATATCAATAATGCTGTAAGCCTAGACTCATGATATTTTGACAATAAGAGTTCGTTAATAATATTTATATCAACATTTTTGTGCTTGGATGCTATCTTCCTCTGGTTAGGAACACTTATCCCTAAGAACACATCCCCTTGCCCATACTCTCCTATTCCTGTCTTAAAGAACCTAGAAAGTAACATTGCTTTATCATCATTTCTTAAGCTCCATAGTTCTTTCATTACAGGATTCATAACAACAAGAACAACAATATCATAATATAAAATAATCGGTTCGCAGTGACGAAAAACAATTAGCTATACCGATACCTTTTTTATAGTCATATGAATAAAAAGGTTGTATGGACGTAAAAGTAAGGACTATAAAAAAAAGAGTGTCAGCAAGACACATACTAAAGGCACTATAAAAGATATTAGGATAGACACTAATAATCTTGTTCACAGCAAAGAAGCAGTATCAATATGCTTTAAGAGCAATGAGAGCTCAGGAATAATAACATTAAGCCCAAGGGAAATAGACAGGATAGTAAAAGCGCTCAGAAGAAAAAGACACTTAATAAAAGACATCCATATATACAGGAATGACTGAGCATTGTAATAGGGCTCTGTCCTAAATCTCCTACTCCGCTTACCAAAACCCTATACTAAAGCATAGGAGCTTGGTAAGCTACGCCGTGCCAGTGCCATTATTGCTGCGCAAAATGACACCAACAATGGCAACGACGGAGTCTTAGAACAGAGCAACTCTAATAGAATAGGTTTAAAAGCATAAGATATACTATTAGCATATGAGGACAAGAAACGGACTAAAGATACCAGTATTAACATTTAATCATAAGCCTATAAACTATGCAATATTATTGCCTGTACTGCTTATAACAATAACAATATTCCTGTCATACTACAGCCACTACGTCTATCCATTGCCCCAAGAGATAATAACAATATCAAGACAGGCAACTACAATACTGGTAACGCTCATAGCAGCAGGACTATTATCCAAATTTGTGGTCTACAGAATATCAAAGAACAAGAACAATACCATAGAGCCCGAACAGAAGATACTCTCAAGCAAATTATACGTAGCATTAATATACTTAATAGCAGTAATGATAATATTCTGGCAGGTAGGAGTAACACTACAGAACATAGCATTATTCTTAACACTGTTTGCTACAGGACTTGCATTTGCGATAAGAGACGTAATAATAAGCTACCTTGCATGGTATATACTATTAACAAAAAAGCCTTTCAGGATAGGAGATCACATTAGAATAGACGAGCATGAAGGAAGAGTAGAATACATAGGAACATTCTATGTCATAATAGACGAGTATCCAGAAACGTATGATGATTTTGTAAGAATACCAAACAAGCTGTTCCTCGAAAAGCCCATAAAAGTATACGGGAAACATAACTACGAAGGCATAATAGAATATCCTCTCATTAAGATACCTAAAGATTATGATAAAAGAAAAGAAAAGGCACAAAAGAGGATACTGGAAGAGACAGGCAACAGTCACCAAATACACCTGCATTCAAACAAGGAAAAACACTATATTAGCATAAAATACACTTCAAAATATGGCGAGAAAAACAATGTCAGGGACAAGATAACAATAATAATATCACAGGAATACTCATAATATATGCAGTATATGGATAGTATTTTATTGTCTTCTCTTATTTTAACAGGACAATGGCCGAATACGATAGCATAACAGCTTATTCTACAGGATGGCTGATAGACAGCCTACCAAAGCCTCCTAATGTTAAAGGAGCGTATGCGCAGGAATATGGCATTCCAATGAACCACTATGTAATATTAGGAGACATTAAGATGGGCTCGGACCTGCTCCCAAAACTATCAGATGCACTAGAGCAGGGGACGGGATACGGAATAGAGCCTAGTAGCATGTCATTGCTTTCAGGAGCATTATTATATGGTATGGCTCCAAAAGTCCGTCTACAAGAAGTATACCTTCAATACTCTGAGATACCAGACTCTATAGTATTGATTACAAGAAGCAACAAGAAGCCTATAAGCCTAAAATACTATAATTATTCCAACCTATTGCCGCCTGAAAGAATGAGCCTCATATATACTCTGCCAAACAAGGAAGAGGTAAGGCCCGACATGATACTATTATTGGAAGATCGGCTAACCGATATAGGAACGGACAGGGAAGTGCTTAGAATGGCATCAGAAGAACCCGACGAATATACGGACATAGAAATATTCAGGAAGTCATTCATAATAGACTACTTGGAAAGGCATAAAATCCCATACATAGACATACCATCATCAAGGATGATAAGGAATTAGTATTGTTGGGGTGCATGGTATGAGCTCTAACTAGGAGGGAGATGTGAGGATATACTATTAATACAATCATCTATATCATTATCAGCGTCAATAATGATGCCATAATCAAATTCTGTAGTCTTCTTATAAACTGCTCTCGTAGCATCTTCCCCATGAGGATTGACCCTGTTATTGTCTCTTAATATGCAAGTATTCAGAGGAACATGCAAAGTAAAGACATAATGAGGATATCCTATTCTTGATATCAAATCATCTATTTGAGACTGATAATAGAAATTACCCTCTATAATCACATTACTTCCCTTATCCAACAATACTCTAATTTTGGGAGTAATAATCTGATTGGCCTTAATAAAGCTCCTAATAGATATATATCCTTCCTCCCATTCATCTTCCAGACCATGTTCTTCAAGTATCTTGTCTACATGAAAGCAGGTGGCGTTTATAGTAGATGATAGCCTTTCGGATAGGGTAGTTTTACCACATCCTAAAGGCCCCCTGATAATGACATAAAATCCCATAGCTTTATCTCAGTGATATAACTCTTGTTAATCTTACTATTATTGAGATTATCATATTTTCCATTATTATTCATTTTCATTTAGAATGCTCTTAGAAACAATAATTATATAATCAGTAATGAGTCTATAGGGGTGATGGCTGTAAAGACAAGATTGACAGACAATGTTCTTGCTAGAATAGTATCACAATATGATATAGGCACATACAAGAGCTCTAAGCCATTCAAAGAAGGCTATGTACAAACAAATATTCTTATAATAACAGACAGGGGAAAGCATGTACTAAGATATTACGAAGAAAAGAATAAAGAGACCGTAATGTTTGAAGCAGAACTATTGGAACATCTTAGCAATCATGATTATCCTTGCACTATGCCCATAAAAAATAGGTCAGGAGATATCATAGGAATGCACAACAACAAGCCATACATTATATTCAGTTATATTCCTGGCAGGCATATAAAGAACATTAACAGCATCCAATTATATGATATGGTAAAACACTTAGCAATGCTCCATAACACTACTAAGGGCTATAAGCCAGCATATCATGAGACTAGGCAGCCCAGAACAAAAGAATTCTGCCTTAACGAAGCAATGACAGAATCAAAGAGGTTCAAAGACACAAAAGAAGGAAGATATAGGTTGTATTATATTAAGGAAAAGCTCAATACTATAAGACTGCCAACCAATTTGCCCAAGGGCATAATACACGGGGATTTTGACAGTAATAACATAAAGTTTAGAGGAAACAATATTACAGGAATACTTGATTTTGATGATGCAACATACGCCATACTCATATATGATATTGGGATGATGCTATTGTACTGGACAAGATTTTATCTAAAAACATTCAATCATGAAAAGGCAAGGAGCATAATAAGAGTCTATGAGAAGTACAGGCCATTAACACGTATAGAAAGAAGGCATATCTATGATGCTCTCCAACTCCATGCACTAATGATAATGGCATGGCTGATGTATGATAAGTGGAAAGGAAAAGACTTGTTCATAATACTCGCAGGGATAATAGAAGAACTCGAATCGATAGGAAGAGAAGAGTATTACAATAAACTATTCGGATGAAAATATTGGTCTAATATCAGAAACATTTTCATTAATATTAATAGAATGGCCTGAACCTCTTTTTCTTATCAAGCTTTAAACGCATCTTATGCTCTCTTATACTAAAACCTGCATTCTCATAAGCCTTAATCGTAGGAGTATTGCCTGCTTCTACACCAATCTCACAAACAACACAATTCTTGCCTTTAAAGTATTCTAACATTTCATTAATCAATGTTTTTCCTATCCCTCTACGCCTATATCTTGATGTAACTATCAGTTCTTGTATCCTTCCTATCTTATGGTCTGCCAGAATATCTATGCTGCCCCACACATAGCCCACAATAGTATCGTCTATCAACGCCACTAGCATACTGTTCTTAGGACTTCTCATAGCCTTTAACTGGGAATCCTTCTTAATATTCCACCATTCCTCTGAAATAGTATAATAGTCCTTATCAAACTTGGCATGATACTTTACGGACTCCCTGTCAAGAGCGTTAATAGAATCAATATCTGCTGTTTTTGCTTTCCTTACATCCATACACAAATAGTAATTATCCTGTATATAAAACTATCAAGTAAAGGGGCTCTGTTGCAAATCTCAGAAAAAGTGTGCTATGCGCCACCCCGCAGGGGGCATCCCCCGGCACATCAGCGTCAAGCGTGAACGTTCGTTCCCGCTCCAGCTGACGGCTGCCGCACACTATTTGCAACAGAGCCAAGTAAAGGTATAATCATACTGTTTATAGTATCGTCATCCAAAATCCTTATATAATATAACTGTTAAAAGACTGTTATGGAAGAATCGCTATTTCACGTCAGGACGGGAGCATACATATTCAATGACAACAACGAAGTATTATTATTGCAAAATCATGATAATACGTGGGGTATACCAGGAGGACATCTCAACAATAAAGAAACTATAGAAAAAGGATTGTCAAGAGAAGTGATGGAGGAGACAGGAATCAATATTGCGATTATCAGACTGCTAAGACTATTCTCTAAAGGAAAAGATGTAATAGTATTATACTATGCGAGAACATCAGAGAATAAAGTTACTGTAAGCGATGAACATAATGATTATTCGTGGGTTAGTATAGAAGAAATATCAGGATATAATCTCAAGTATGCTGAAATAATAGATGACATAAAAACAATCTTATCGGACTTATAGTCACTGTTTACTCTGGTCTTTAAGCGCTTTCTTGATATAATTGGTTACTGTTCTCTCATCCACATCAGAAGGCTTCCTGAAAAGGAGGCATTTATGACCGTGAGAATCCTTCCGTATTATATGCTTAGGATCATTAATGTTTTGGTTCCCAAAAAATGACAATCTAACACTTTTATGCGCGTTAGACACTCCAAGACCAAGCCTTTTTAGACCATAAAAGGGATTGTTCCACTTAATACTCTCATCAACATTAGGAGCTGCCTTCCTAATAGTCTTTCTCAGCTTTCTTAATATGGGCTTAGCAAAGTCAGGACTATCATTAATATACTCTTTAACATTCTTCTTGTCATGTGCCATAATAATCAACTACTGATTCTCACAAAGCTTGGTATGTTGGAGTCGTGGTTAATATAAAAAACCGTTCTGGAGACTGGAATTAAAATCACCATTAATAAATGTTGATACTTGCTGTATGACTCGAAAAGACTGATTATTCCCAGTCTTCCCAGTCATCTATGTCTACCCAATGATCTGCATCATCATCGTTATTATCGTTTAATACAGGTTCATCCGGAATTACTGGATCCTGTTGAGTTGTATCAGGCGTTGGCTCCTGATTATTGGTCTGCTGATCTACAGGAGTTTGTCTGCCACAAGACCCTAGTACTAATATAACTATAAGCATAACTGCCAATATCGTATATCTCATCCATATCACCAAGCATAATGATAATATAACCATTTAAATAATTATCTTAGTTTATAATAAACACTACTTTATAGTAGCGAAATGTTTATAAAGTTTGATGCCATTATTATAGTATGGCAATAAGAATATTGTTTACGCTAATAACGATAGCACTAATATTCGCACTATTCCTAGGAATGCTATCAGCAACAGTTGACTTCGCATCAAAAGAGACAGGAAAAGCCCTAGATGGTATGATGGAAGAAGAGCAGAAAGACACCATAATAACAATGATAGAAAACATGGATTTTACAAGGTTCTTTAGACAGCATTAAAAAAATATTAGTAAAACGATAAAAAATCAAAGATTTTCTTTATAAAGAATGCGGACGACAATATAATCTTCAAAATATTATAAGAAATTCTCGCTAATAAAGGGCTCTGTAGAAAATCTCCATAGGCGTAAGCCTATGTTATAAGCTATGAGCCTGCAAAACAGTTCTGCGGTCTGTGT
>JBLKOQ010000025.1:0-17733 GCA_047602885.1 Candidatus Woesearchaeota archaeon
ATTATTCTCAAGAGCATATTCTACAGCAGGATTAAAAGGACACTCAACCAAACGACCAGGAGGAGGTTTAACACCATTACCATTATCAACATCATTCATAGGACATGCCGAAAGTGCTAGTGTCGCAAGACCAATGCTTGTAGTTCTCGCAACACTCCTAATTATAGTAGTAAGCTTATCAAATGCCATTATCGTTCAGAACAACTATTAAACTATAAAAAGCTTTTGTAACCCTATAGTAATAAGCAAATAATATGCAAAATAGCCTGTTTTTAAGATTATATCGCTTTGGAAGGGATGAAATATTAAAATAGTAATAGCATTCTATAATTAACATGGAAGATGAGATGAGTTACGAGAAGCTCTTCGAAATACTAATGAGAGAGAAGAACAGGGACGAGCTAACCCCCATACATCCAGAATTTTATGGTATGGCAAGAGAATATTTGGAACAGCAGTCCAAAGGATTCGCTTCGGATACTTATAGTCATATACAAAGCCTGAATAGCATGCTCAAAGAAATATTCAGCAGAAGAGAAAAGAAGATACTAACATTGGCTGCTGTAAAGGCAAGAACTAACGCTGACGTATTCGATGTTAGTGTTATGAGCCCTGAAGAAAAAGAATTATTCAACAGCGTAGTAGCAATACTTACTGGCATGAGAACAAAGATATTCGTAGATAATAGCAGTAAGACTGCAAGCAGTAATGATACAAATGATACTATTAGGCTACTCGCATTAAAGGATATTGATGCTTTCGTAGGAGAAGAATTGGAGACTTACGGGCCTTACAAGAAGGACGATCTTATAATGATACCTAGCACTATAGCAAGAATACTCCTAAAAAGAGGAGACGCTAAAGAAGCATAAGAAAAAAATAAGAAATAAAATGTTTTAGTTTGGTTCTTGGCACTATCCAGAGACTTACTGTGTTGGTGCAGTAATCTGCACTTGGCTCAAGCTTCCGCCTGATACAACAACTTCCTTGCCCTGCAATTGAGCCCTGTACCTGTCATAATTGGCAAGTACCTGACCTGCTAGGGTAGTGTCTCTAGCTTCGTAACCTGCTACCATTAGGCTGACCTTGTCTCCTGCATGCTCGAAGTACTTGATCCATGCCTTTCCAGGCTCGAATCCTTCAGTGCACGCTTCAGGAGTGCCCATTAGCCTCATAGCAACCTGGTTAACACAAGGTCCTCCGATTACTATCAGATTCTCCTGGCCAATCATGTTGACTGCTTGACTATCTAGTACAGCACTTCCTACAGCTATCCTGTTAACCCTTTCAGAGATTATGTCTCCTTCAGCTCCTCCCTCGGATACCTCAGCGCCTGCTGGTGCTAGGAATACGTTGAAGAACATCTGGCTCCTCGGATAGTATAGGTCTACAGCACTAACAGAGTCTGAGCTGTCATACCATACATATGTACCGTATGGGGTTACCATGCTTAGCCTGTCGGTGTTTGTATCAGATGATACTAGGTCGCTTGAACTGTTTACAGTTCCGCTGACGTGGTCATAATCTACATCTACTACTCTCATCTTTCTGCTTCCGCTGAAGGATGTATCGTAGACTATATCCAGTGTTACATTACCATGGCTTCGTGGCTCTCCATCATTGAATGCCGTTTCTTCTATCAATACCAAATTAGCCGCACCGTCAGTCGTGTTAATTACTACTCCTGGCAATACAAGCTCGGCTCCTCTTCTGGTAACAAGCACATTTGATACAGGGTGCTCTAGGCTCACATTTATTGGGCCAGTAATGTAGAACGTGTACTGGTCTCCATCATATGATATAGTACCTACACCATTACTGTCTGCGCTGAACTCTTGAGTTGTACCTCCCGAAGAAACATCTCTTAGCCTTATCCTCTGGTTTCCAGTATCAGTTACCGAGACTAGCTCCAGTACCCTTGTGTATTCGCTCTGGGTATCCTGTCTTAGTATGAACCTGTTGTCCCTAACCAAGCTAGTGTTTCCAGGGGTTGAGTTCGTTAAGACGTATACCTGATGAGTACCACCACCATACCTTGGGTTTACTCCAACACCATTAGCATCTCCTCTCAGTATCTCCATGTTGTACTCTTGGCCAACATAGTTCTGGAACTGGAGTGACAGCCTGTCGTTTCCGGATGGATATACTCTTACATGGTCCCTGCTGTTCGTGTCCCTTAATCCTGGTACAGCATCAGCAAAGCTCATCTGTAGTGCTCCGAATACAGGGTCTACGTACTCTTGTCCAAGCTCTAGTCCTTCTATTCTCTCTTCCTGGTTCCTAGGGGTTATGGTAACAGTGATACTGCTTGTTTCAGTGGTTCCACTGAAAGCAACATTAGTACCATCTACTACGTCATCGTTTTGTCCCTTGGTTACAGGTTGGTTGTGTTCTAGGACTAGCTTTTCGCTTCCTATGAACAGCCTTACAGCTCCTCCACCTACTGGCACAGTGTATCCCATGACATCCTTGACATAGAATCTCTCTCCGCCAAAGGTGTATGTACTTCCTGAACTGACCTGTCTGGTCTCACCGTTAATGGTTACTGTAGCAGAATTCTGGTCTGTGTTAACTCCTATTACAGTTATAGTATACTGCTTGTCTCCTACGGTCACTGTATTAGTGGTTCCGGCTTCAAAGGTTCTGTCTACTGTAGCCATGTATAGTGTCAGTTTCTGTGTTGCCTGGTTTGTCTCAGCTGCTGCCTCAGCAACCACGAACTCCTTACCGAACAATTCTATGGATTCTCCTCTAGTCCTGTTTAGGTCCAGCGCTCTTGGGAAAAGTATAGTCATATCCCATGTTTCTCCCTGGTTAAAGTCTACATAGAATGTAGGGTCGTCCAAGTTGTGTATGTCCCTTCCGTACTTCAACTCAGATGCAGGAGCTGATACTCTGAACTCAACATCAAAGTTTACTCCATCAGTAGTTGTCAACTGGCTCCTAGCAAGCACTCCCAAGTCAGCATCTGTAAAGGTGGACTTAGCGTCACTAAGGGTTCTACCAAAGTGTAGGTCCTGGCTTCCCGATGCGAACTTTGCTCCTCCGGCGACTACTGTCTGCTGGTACTCTCCTGGTAGTGGAACTACTGTTTCTACTACTGCTGCTGCTTGCAGGCTCATAGCGATGTCCATACCGGATATTACGTCTGCTGGCATTGCTGTCTCTCCTACTACAAACATACCATTCCATACACCATCCTTGATGAATGGCTCTGGATATTGTTGCAGGTCAACTGCTGCCATTGCGCCCATCATAGTAGCACCGATCATTGCGGTACCCGTAGTCAGGGCTGCTATTTTCTTTACTGTGTTTCGTAGCTTCATTTATGCTACACCTCCGTTTTCTCTGCCTTTCTTTTGAACGACAGATGCCATGCAAGGATGACTCCTTGCGCGCATAGTACCTGTAAGAGAAAGACCCTTTATAAGATTATCGCAAATGATTATTCGGCCAAAACCGACATAAGCCTTAATATTGCCAAATTTATTCGTTTTAAGCGTTTTGATGTGAGTGTTACTTTCTAATGACTATGTCCATTATAGCATGATTAGAGGCATCTGTTTTATAAAAGGATGGTTATCGACAACACCCGGATTTATAAACAAATCTTTTATTGAGCCGATTTGGAAATTGTTAATAGCTATCTGAGACCTAAAAAACATCATAATAACACTAGAAACAACCTTAGTATACAAAATCATAGCCTGATGTACTATTAACATAATAATGCGGGAAGAGGGATTCGAACCCTCGTAGGCACTAAGCCAATGCGGCCTAAACGCATCCCGTTTGACCACTCCGGCATTCCCGCAATAACATAAGAATAACAATTAGTATATAAAGGAAACGTTTTTCTACTATTATTAATAGTATTATGATGATTATAATGAAAGAATACCACGGATATATAATAGACGCTACTTATAGGATAGAAGAAAGGAAAGCATACGTATACCTGTTCGGAAGACTGGAATCAGGAGAAGCATTTGTAACAAAGAACTATTATGAAGCAAGATTCTACATAAAAGAATCTGACTATGAAAAGGCATCAAGCCTCCTTAAAGGAAAAGACGCTATTATAAAAGAATGCGAATACAACGATCCTAAGGGCAACAAGACTATGATAATACTTACTAGTATACCATCAAACGTGCCAGAATATCGTTCCATACTAGAATCTAACGATATTACCTGTTTTGAAGCAGACATACGATTTGTAAGAGTATTCCTAATGCAAAAACAAGTAAAAGGCCATATAACAATCAAAGGAGAGCCATCCTCATTGCCCAATAATATGCTATCATTCCAAGAACCCACTATAGAATCATCAAATAATAGGCCTAACATAAAATTGAGAACAATAAGCATAGACATAGAAACGAGTCCAGAAGCAAAAGAACTCTACTCCATATCATTATACGACGACCATACCAACAAAGGATATAACCTAATAGTATCAGACAGCAAAGTATCAGGAGCAGAATCTTATCCTAACACGAGTAAGCTATTAGCAAGATACGAACAACTAATATTATCATTAGATCCTGACATTATCACAGGATGGAACGTAGTGGACTTTGACATGAACATGATAAGAGAATATTCTAAAAACAATAACAACGGAACAAATATTGGCAGGCTGGGATGGAAATCAGAACTAAAAATACAAAGAGACTATCTAAGGACGAGCAAAGCAACAGTACCCGGAAGAATGGTACTGGACGGACTCGAATTATTAAGGAACAGTTATATCGACCTAGAAAATTATACTCTTGGAAATGCAGCTAAAGAAATATTAGGAGAAGAAAAGATACTAAAAAATGAGGATAGGAGGCATGACATTAAAGAATTATACGAAAATGATAAGAAAAAACTGGTAGAATACAACCAGAAAGACGCAAGGCTAGCATACGATATAATAAAAAAACTGGACTTAATAACACTAAGCTATGAAAGAACACTTATTACAGGCTTATTATTGGACGAGATTAGAGGGGCAATAGCAAGCCTTGATGCAATATACCTAAGAGAACTCCACAAAAAAAACATAGTATATTATAGTGTTCCTAAAAGAGAGAGAACATCAAGAATTAAAGGAGGGTATGTTAAGGAGAGCAGTCCAGGACTCTACAATAACATACTATTGCTCGATTTCAAGTCACTGTACCCTAGCATAATAGCAACATACAATATTGATCCATTAACACACGATGATAAAGGAGCCATAGTAGCTCCTAATAATGCAAGATTTCTAAAAGAGCCTGAAGGACTACTGCCCAACATCATTATAGAACTATCAATGATGAGAGACGAGGCCAAAAAGAAGAATGACAAGACAGCGTCATTCGCACTAAAAACTACGATGAACAGCCTATTCGGAGTGCTCGCTAATCCTCAATGCAGGTTCTATAATATGGATATAGCCAATGCAATAACATATTATGGCCAGCACCTAATACAAAAGTGTACAGGAATAGTCGAAGAGAAAGGATACAAAGTCATATACGGTGATACTGATAGTATATTCGTAGATCCCAGAACAGAAGACGAAAAAGAAGCTTATAGGATAGGAATAGAGATAGCATCAATGCTAAACGAGAGACTAAGAGAAGAAATAATAAAAGAGCATGGGAGGAAGAGCAGTCTAGTATTACAGTTCGAAAAACACTATGTTATGTTCTGGATGCCCACTATTAGGGGGGGAGAGGAAGGCTCTAAGAAAAGGTATGCCGGATTGCTAAACGACAATACTATTAATATTGTAGGACTAGAATATGTCAGGAGGGACTGGACAGCACTAGCAAGAGAATTCCAGTATGAACTATTAAAAATACTATTCGAAAAGAAAGATCCTAAAGAATTCATAAAAAAACATGTAATAAGCCTAAAGAAAGGAGAATATGATGATAAGCTCGTATACAGGAAAGCGCTCAGAAAGAACATAGAAGATTATACCAAGACTACACCGCCACATGTTAAGGCAGCAAGAAAACTAGAAAAAATTACTGACAGGATAATAGAATATGTTATTACAGTAGAAGGGCCTGAACCAATAACAAGACAGGAAAATCCCATAGACTACGACCATTATATTGACAAGCAGCTAAAACCCCTGGCTAATGCAATACTACAGACTATAGGAATGGACTTTGACGATATAATAAAGAACAGCACCCAAAAAACCCTATCAGGATACTAATTATTTGCCTGATTTTTTCCAATTATAAGTTCTAAGTTTAGCACTAGCGCCGAAACCGCATGAGCTGCACTTCTTGTTTCTCTTATGATAAGTGTTCCTGCCGCATCTCCTGCAGGCCATCATGGTCTTCTTGCCTGACTTTTCTCCCATGGACGATGTTCCTTTGCTCATAAGAATCACTGTTTAACTTCCTCTGAAGGACTCACCATTATTATAGTGTCCCCTCTCAAGAATATCATTCCAAGCTTTCTGGTAACCTCATTATTGATACGCTCTTCAGCACCCTCTAATACAAGGTTTACGTGAACGTCGAAAGACTTCAGTTTACCAAGATACTGTCTTCCATTCTTCAATTCCACTATTACTCTCCTATTGCGAGCTTCGTTTAGCGCATCCAAAGGTCTTGCTGTTTCCATAATAAACACTAATTTCTTGAGAATCCACCATCCTCTTATAAAACTATTGGTCATGATAATGGTTTAGTAATGCATGCTATGAAAAAACCGTCGGTCCTGCATGTTTGAGGCCATAGCCTAACACTTTCACTTACCCTATTATCAAAGATCTTCCCATTATACTCCATTATAGGATTGTCAAAGAATAGGTTTGGCTTTACTGATACTGCTCCAGGATGCATATTATAGAACCTGTCAAGCACCTTCTCATTCTCCTCAACCTCTAAAGAACACGTACTATATACAAGCCTGCCTCCAGCCTTCAACAGACTATAAGCGTGTACCAATAATGATAATTGGAGCCTTGACAACCTGGTTAGTCCTTTAGGATTCCACATCTCAAGAGACTTTAATGACTTTGACAGCGTACCAGTGCCAGAGCAAGGCGCATCTAGCAAGATCTTGTCAAATCCTTCCATCCTAATGTGCCTTGCATCCTTGTTAGTAATAATAGTGTTGGATACTCCCATCCTCTCAAGATTGGCTTTTAATGCTATAATCCTCGAATAATCCAGCTCGTTCGCAATTATTAATCCTTTATTGTCCATCATCATAGCCATCTGAGTGGTCTTAGAGCCTGGAGCTGCAGCCATGTCAAGCACTATATCATGAGGCTTAGGATCTAGTATTAAGCTAGGAATCATAGAACTTGGTTCTTGAATATAATAGTATCCTAGAGCATGCTCCATAATATTGCCTATATCCCTCCTATCTTCCCTCTCAATATAATAGCCATAATTATACCATGGGATACTCTCAAGCTTCCATCCTTTATCTTTGAGCCTTTCGACTACCATATCATGGTCTGCTTTTAGGGTATTAACCCTGATTGCTCTTCTAGGATGGTCGAGCGCAGCGTCTATAAATCTTTCATACTCAGTAATGCTACCTAATAAGCTAATATAATGTTTCTTATAAGATTCTTTTATTAGACTGTTTTTGATCTTCTCTTTCTCTAAAGCCCTGTCATTATTCATAATTCCTTCCTCATATAAGGATTGTCAAAACGGTATCCTAAGCTCTTATAATATTGTCTTACTCCAACGCCCGATATTACTAATATGCCAGTATATCCATTATTCTTTGCTATTTCTTCTGCTCTTAGCATAAGCATCCTTCCTATACCCCTATGCTGGACATTACTGCCTATAATGCCTATAGGCTCTGACACTCCATAAACGTGCAGTTCCCTAATCATAGCATCACCCTTCCTGATAGCAGGGTGGAATGGCTCTTGCAAGAATCTTAACCTTACAAATCCGAGTATCATATCATCATATTCCATGCTAATAAAAAATTCTTTGCCACAACTAGCATCATACTCCATAACTTTGATATTATTATTACTTACTATAGGCACGCCCATATCATTTTTGTCAATCCTTTTTAGTCCTGCCTCTCTGCATCTAATGCACCTGCACTTAACCCCTTTCCTTTGCATCTCATCATGCACTAGTTGTCTTAGATTAGTGCTTAGCACACCGTCAACCAACATGTTGCTCGGAATATCCCTTTGTATCCTCATAATCCTACAGTATTCGGGTACGTGAGGCTTGAACTCTGACAATAATCTTATCGCATCATCAGTCCTTAAAGGCTTATAAGCTCCCATCATATAATAGTCGTGCAATACTGTTCCAGGAAATACTCCTGTAGGATATATCTTTATCATGTCAGGCCTATAATCAGGATTATTAAAAACTTCTATTAGTCCTTTAAGGTCATCATCATAAGATACTCCGGGAAGACCTGGCATAAGATGATAGTTTATCTTAAAACCACCATCCTTCAATATCTTAGTGCTCTTGATATTCTCATAAGTACCATGACTCCTACCAGTATATTCTAGTATGTGATCATATACTGACTGTACTCCTACTTCCACTCTAGTAGCACCAAGAGAGAGCATCTTAAGCGCATGTTCTTCATAAGCAAAATCAGGCCTTGTCTCTATAGTCATTCCTATGCACCTAACATAAGCAGTCTCATTCTTTTCATGAGATACTCTTAGGATATCACTATTATAGTCTCTCAGCTTCGCAAGCTTGTCAATAATTCTCATAAAACGGGCATCGTCGTCTAGACTTCCCGGAAGCTCAAAGAACTCATTAAAATAATCGTGGTTTAATACTCCGTTAGGGGCAAACATTTTTCCGAAATCGTTCATGGCCTTAAAGCATCCGTTCACAAAATTGTCCTGGTATGACTCTTCATAGCTGGGCAGAGTGCCTCCCATTATTATTAGTTCTATCTTCTGAGGATTATGGCCTGCTGCAACATACTGTTCCAGCCTGGTAAAGACTTGGAGATAACTGTCATAACCAAGCCTAGAGCCTCTCATACTGGCAGGCTCCCTTCCAGTATATGCCATAGGAACATCACCAAGCACACTCTTAGGTCCACCAGGACAATAAATGCATTTCCCATGAGGACAATATCTTGGCTCTGTCATCACAGCAATAACAGAGACTCCTGAAGCGGAACGCATAGGCTTAGTCCTAAAACCTTCCTTAATAGATATTATATCGTCAGATTTAATGCTAGACATTAATGTAATATTGCTTGGCAGAGTAGGAGTCTTATATAGCCTTGCAATCCTCCTCTTCTCCTTCTCAAGAGTATGCCTGTCAACCTCTCCTGAGACCATCTTACTGGTTATCATGCCTATATGATCATTATCAGCCATAAAATACCGGAATATAAGCTGTTTAAAAAAGGTTTTCATCATTACAGCCTTGCAGATAATGTCGTAAAAGTGTGCTATGCGCCACCCCGCAGGGGTCAACCCCCGGCGCATCAGCGTCAAGCAAGAACAGGTGTTCTTGCTCCGGCTGACGGCTGTCGCACACTTTTCTTACATAGCCCAAAATATTACATAATTTTATAAACAATATTCTGATGGAAGTTGTAAGGGGTTGTTCATGCAAAGAAATAGCAATAGTAATGATATGACTGATGAACAATCATATCATACGATAAGTGCAGGCAAAACTATAGACATTCTTAAGAGCAGTGAATCAGGCCTTACAGAAAAAGAGGCTATAAAACGACTCAAACAATATGGACTTAATGAGCTGAGGAAAGAAAAGGATTGTTTGGGACTAAAAATATTCATATCACAATTCAAGAGCTTCCTCATATTCTTCTTGTTGTTCGCAATCGCAATCAGCCTCTTACTAGGAGAAATAATAGACGCACTGGCTATGACAGCCATACTAATGCTCAGTACAATTATGGGTTTCTTCCAAGAATACAAGGCTGAAAAAGGCATTATAGCATTAAAGAAGATGGCAGCTCCTAATGCAAGGATTGTAAGGAATGGTATAACAAAGAATATACCTTCTAACAAATTGGTTCCTGGAGACATAGTAATCATAAGCTCGGGAGACATTGTTCCTGCTGATATCAGAATAATCGAGTCAAATAACATAAGAGCAATGGAATCCAGCCTGACAGGAGAGTCAGAACCGATAAAAAAAATTTCTGAAACCCTAAACAAGGAAGTAGCAATAAGCGATCAGCATAACATTCTATTTGCTGGCACACAAATAGTAAGCGGGAATGGAAGAGGCATAATAATAAGGACTGGGATGGAAACACAGCTAGGCAGAATAGCCTCTAGCCTCCAACAAATAGTAAGAGAAGAAACCCCCCTACAAAAAAAGTTTGGGGCGATGGGAAAACAGTTGGGCATAGGAGTAATAATACTGGTCTTAATAGTGTTTTTTACAGGAATACTCCAGAATATTGGAAATATAGATATAGGCGAATTCATAGGATACATGCTGATTTTCTCTTTGAGCCTTGCAGTAGCAACCATTCCTTCAAGTCTTCCTGCAATAGTTACCATAGCGCTAAGCCTGGGTTCGAGGAGCCTGGCAAAAAAGAACATGATAATAAAAAGATTACCGGCAGCAGAGAGCCTTGGAGCAGTAACAATAATATGCTCTGACAAGACAGGAACTCTTACGAGGAATGAGATGACAGTAACAGACCTGTACTTAAACAGGAAACATATTACAGTTACAGGAACAGGATATGAAGAGAAAGGAGAATTCTATCATGATGCAACAAGGATAGGAAGTGACTATCTGAAAAAAATAACTCTGATAGGAGCATTATGCAATAATGCGAGTGTAACCATAGAGAACGGCAAACCCCTAATCTCAGGAAATCCTACAGAAGCAAGTCTTATCGTGCTTGCAAGAAAGGCAGGCGTACAAAACGATGGCTACGTCAGACTAGGAGAAATACCGTTTGATTCTGAGAGAAAAATGATGAGCGTTATATACAAGACTCCTGAAGGAAAAGTAGAGTCTTACGTTAAAGGAGCTCCTGACATGCTAATAGAAAAATGTACAGGACTACAGATAGGGGATAAGATAGTGCCGCTAACTCCCAAAGACAAGAAGGCAATAATGAAAAGAACAGAAATATTTGCCCAGGGGAGTCTGAGAGTATTAGGGGCAGCGTACAAGCAGACAAGAATATCAGCCGAGTACGACAGTAAATCTATCGAGAACAACCTAATATTTGTAGGGTTGTTTGCGATGATGGACCCTCCGAGGAGCGAGGCAGCAAGAGCCATAGAAGAATGCAAGAGAGCAGGTATAAGAGTGATGATGATAACAGGAGACCATGTCGTAACAGCAAGGGCTGTGGCATTAAAACTGGGATTATTGCAAAAAGACGATATTATACTGACAGGCGAAGATATTGACAGTATGACTGACAATCAGTTGATTCGGAAGATAGTGAAGGTCAGGATAATAGCAAGAACACTCCCTTCCCAAAAAACTAGAATAGTACAAGCGCTCCAGCATAATAACCACGTAGTCGCTATGACAGGCGACGGAGTAAACGATGCTCCTGCTATAAAAAAAGCAGATATAGGAATAGCAATGGGAGTATCAGGCACAGATGTTACTAAAGATGTAGCAGGAGGAATACTGCTAGACGATAATTTTGCTACTATAGTAAGAGGGGTTAGGGAAGGACGCAATATATTTGACAAGATTGTAAAGACCACAAGATACCTGATAAGCTGTAATGTAGGAGAGATAACACTGGTATTTCTTGCAATAATGATGAAACTTCCTTTGCCTATGCTGCCGCTGCAGCTATTGCTAACCAGTCTCGTAACAGACGGACTTCCAGGACTGGCACTTGCAGCAGAGCCAGAAGATAAGGACATCATGAAAAGACCTCCCAGGAATCCTAGAGAAAAGCCTTTGACAAGACAAACCATAATGATGATGCTTCTATTTGGCATAACAATGGGCATAGGCACACTTATAGTATACTATTATTTCTATATCACGACAGCAAACCATGTGTATGCTAGAACCATAGCATTTACTACCATAGTAATGTTTGAGATGTTCGCAGTCTTTGGTGCAAGAAGCCTTAAGCCATTCCAAAAACTCAACCCATTCACCAATCCATGGATAATACTTGCAGTAACAGTCGCAGTATCACTGCATATAATGGTAGTGTACCTTCCCCCGTTACAGGCAATATTCGGAACCACATCAATACAGCTAGTGCATTGGATTCCAATAATATGTGTTTCAATATTCGGTTTCATAATGAGCGAGGCAGGAAAGCTAATGATAAAAGATTCTCATACCATAGAACAAAAAGTATAGTTAATGCGCAAAAGCTTATAATTATATAAATAAGATGCATTCGCGTTCTAGGATGCAAAGAATACTTGGCAGTATAGAAGGCAAGACCAGCACTCACACTTTTGCTTTCCATGCTATAGAAGGTATACAAAAGTATGATTATGTTGCTTTAGACCTTAAAGGACAAGGCATAACAGAACCGGTAATAGCACAGATTACAGAATTGACACATCTTGGAGAGATTATGAGGGCGGAATGCCAGATATTCGGTATAATAGAAGGCAAAGGACTAAAGCCGTTAAGGATACCTCCAAAGCCAGGCATTAACGTATATGAAGCTCCAGAAAAGATTATACGCAATGCAATATCTATAGACACTAAAGGCAGTAACAAGGCATTCTTAGGAAGAGTTCAAAGAACCAATATTAATGTATACTGCGACTTGCAGAACATGCTCTCAAAACACATAGCAGTACTAGCAAAAACAGGAGCGGGAAAGAGCTACACTGTAGGAGTATTACTAGAAGAGGTAATAGACAACAAAATACCACTAGTAATCATAGACCCTCATGGAGAATACAGCAGCATGAAATATCCTAATGACAATGAAACAGACAAAAAAAGGCTTACAGACAATAATATGAAGGCAAAAAGCTATGCGAGGAGCATCATAGAATATAATGCCATGGAAGGCGCTCAAGGAAGAATGCTAAGAATAATGGACTCTTTTACGCCTGCCGAAATAATAAAGATATTGCCAAGCAAGATAAGCTCTGCGCAAAAAGCGCTATTATATAGTACTATGAAGGACTTGCCTTTCATAGGCATTAATACAGTCATAGAAGCTATGAATGGCGTAGAAAGCCAGCAGAAATACAATATTATAGGACTGCTAGAATCAGTAAGGGATACTGGGATATTTGACAGCCAAGGGATTACGGCGCAAGAACTCGTTGCAGGAGGGAAAGCAAGCATAATAAACCTTAAGGGAATAAGCCCTGAGATACAACAAATCATAGTATACAAGTTGCTAAAAGACTTGTTCCATGCAAGAAAAATCGGACTTGTGAGTCCGCACTTCCTAGTACTAGAAGAAGCCCATAATTACTGTCCTGAAAGAGGCTTTGGAGAGGTTAAGAGCAGCGAAGTAGTAAGGCTGATAGCATCAGAAGGAAGAAAGTTTGGTATGGGCCTATGCATAGTCAGCCAGAGGCCTGCGAGAATAGACAAGAGTGTCTTAAGCCAGGTTAACAGCCAGATGATACTCAAAGTTACAAATCCTCATGACCTAAAAGCAATATCGAGCAGCGTGGAAGGAATATCAGCCAATACAGAAAAGGATTTGCCTAACCTTCAGATAGGAACAGCCCTCCTTACAGGGGTGACTGAAATGCCCCTGATAATAGAAATACGCCCGAGGAAGAGCAGGCATGGAGGGGGGACACAAAAGATTACTAGTGAAGAGACTATTAAGGCGCAGGAAACAGAAACTCTTAGTGTAATAAAAAAGCCTTTGAGCAAGGAAGAGTATAAGGGGAAAGGAACTATTAGGAGGATAAACACTTACCTGGTGCCTTCAATGCTAATGCTAATAGAACAGGACAGGGAAGAAGCGCTAATACTAATAGAACAAGTGCAGGGAAGAATTATTACTGATATCAACAATGGCAAGAGCGCCAGAATATTTGTTAGAGAAGACCTTACAGACCAAGAGGCAAGAGTTATGGGCCTTATCAGAGACAAAAATAGTTTTGACATTAATGAACTGTCAAAACATGAGAGCCTGTTTGTTATAGGAGAAAGCCTTAGCTCTCTAATAAGGAAAGGACTATTATATTATGACGGACTCTATAAGAAGAGGGATGACGCTGTATACGAGAGGATATGCGATCATGGGAGTTATTATGATATGATTACAGAAACCATACAGTATGACAAGAAACTAGAAAGGAACATTACAGAAAAAGATATAATAAAAAAGATAGGCAAGATAGCAAGAATAATAGAATCAAAAGAGTGTTACATACTATATCATGAGCCTGAATTTGCATAATACTAAGAGTTTCTATAACGATAGGCCATTATTAGCCTGTCCAACACTCCTCTCATTCCGGAATAATCATCACATGTAATGTCCTGTTCTATACAAAAACTGCCTGTATGGTCTTCTGGAATACTGCTCTGAAAAATATAGAATACTCTCTCACCAAGACTGTCAGGCCAGTATGATGGGACAGAAAGAAAATCTAGAGTGTCAGACATGTCGTTAGGTGAAGGCGCATGATATAATGCCCTGCTAAAACCTTCATTAAAGCCTGCGAGCATAAAAAATTCTTTGCCATTCAATTTGTTGCTCATCACTTTTAATGCTTCATCATACTCTAAAGGACTATCATGAGAGCATCCTATAGGATAGACTCCTTTAGTCTCGTATGATATCATTTTAGTATCGTGCATAGCGTTCAAATAATCATATAATTCCTTTATGCTTATCATAACATAGAGCATGGCACAACTGTTTATAAGCATTATCGACTCTTACTAGTAGTCTGGCACACCTGCTCTGTCCTAAGACTCCGTCGTTGCCATTGTTGGTGTCATTTTGTGCAGCAATAATGGCACTGGCACGGCGTAGCTTACCAAGCTCCTATGCTTTAGTATAGGGTTTTGGTAAGCGGAGTAGGAGATTTTGGACAGAATCTGACACACCATAAGCCTTATAAAAGGATTGGGATTCCTCTAACTAATGGTAATATCACAATTAAGATCTAGAAGAAAGCCTACAGGGTCAAGATACAAGAATGTAAGATCAAAGAAGCTTTCAGAAAAGGGAAGAAGCCCTGTATTTACTAAGCTAGAGCCTAAAAAGACACGGCTTATCAAAGGAAAAGGGTCTACTATGAAGCTAAAGGCATTATGCATGGATACAGCAAATGTTTATGATCCTAAAGAAAAGAAGTACAAGAAAACCAAACTATTGACAGTAATAGAAAATCCTGCTAATACGAACTATGTGAGAAGAAGCATACTAACCAAAGGCACCATAGTCCAGACAGAGCTAGGCAATGCGAGAATAACGAATAGGCCGAGCCAGGAAGGCTCCATAAATGCTATACTCATATAATACTAAATTTTCCGAATTATTTGGGACATCTCATATTAATACTTGTAATATCACTATTATTGGTGATAAAATATGGAATTTGAAGAACTTGGAGAGACAAGAATAAAACAGTTAAGCAAGATGCCCATAATAGAAACTCGCATCAGCAAGAGCAAAGATGGTAAGTACATGGTGCACAGGACACAAATCGTGGACATAAAACCGGTAGAATACTGGGAGAAAGTGTTTGAAGCATCATAATCCATCCTAAAGCTCCATCCAAACAATTATAAATAAGAATTGCGGGGATGGAGCGTATGGATGTAAATACACTACTATTAGGGGTCGCATTACTAGTTTTTTTTGGTTACCTCGCAGAAATTATATTCAAGAGATTCAACGTTCCTGACGTCCTATTACTAATAATATTTGGTTTCGCTGTAGGCCCTTACGGTTTTGGTATGATAGAGCCTGCAGACATAGCAGTAATGGCAGAACCCTTCATAGCATTCGTGCTATTATTCTTATTGTTTGACGGTGCCTTCGGTATAGACTTGGCGAGCTTTGCAAGAGGGATTAGTAGGGGCGTTACAGTATCCATATTCAACTTTCTTACAAGCTCCATAGTAGTTACTCTGATATTGTGGATAGCAGGATACGATATTGCAGTAGCACTATTCGGAGGGTTTGCACTAGGAGGGATGTCATCAGCATTCGTAATACCAATAATAAAAATGATGCAAAAACCCCTCAAGAAGCTTGATTCTGAGGCGGAGAGCCCTTCAGTACTAACATTGGAGTCAGCATTTACAGACATACTATGCATAGTATTCGCACTAGCCACTCTCAATCTTATAGAAATGAACATATTTAATGTGCAGGCAGCATTCTCTAACATACTATCATTATTTGCCGTTGCAGGCCTTATAGGAATACTCGCAGGAGGACTATACATATTTCTGTCAGTGCACTTCTTTGAAGGAAAAAAGTTCTATATGATAACAATAGCATACGTAATATTAGTATATGTGATAGCAGAATATTTTGGAGGCAATGGCGCTATAGCCGCATTATTCCTTGGATTAGTGTTAAGGAACAGCAAGGAAATAACAACAATAGTATCAGCCATTAAGACCAGCGGGAAAGACGCTACGGGATTCAGAGTTACTACAAGAGAAGAAATATACTTTTATGAGCAGATAGCATTCCTCCTAAAAACATTCTTTTTCGTCTACATAGGAATACTATTGAATATAGAGAACGGCTATACATTGATTATAGGACTTATAATAGCGCTCGCACTCTCATTTGTAAGAATGCTGTCATTCGTACCGATGTTGGGTGCTAGTGAAAATGACAGGAAGATGGTAGCTGCGGTGTTCGGCAGAGGACTGGCTCCTGCAGCAATAGCCCAGATGGGAATAGCATCGCAAGAGTATCTACCACAGGCTCCCGAAATAGCACTAATAATATATGTGGTAATTACAGCTACTATAGTTCTTAGCAGTGCAAGAGTGTTCAACCTTAAAAGGAGCATATCAAGACAAGTGAATGATTATGAGTCAGGACAAGAAGTCAGAGAGCCCAAAAGAGAAATCCCTCTCAAGGATAGCTGAGAGCATAATATCATGTACTAAGTGCAGGCTTTGTGAGACTAGGACTAATGCGGTTCCAGGAGAAGGAAGCCATAATGCAAGAGTATTCTTTCTTGGCGAGGCTCCGGGAAAGAATGAGGACATTACAGGCAGACCTTTTTGTGGCGCTGCAGGAAAAATATTGGATATGGGATTATTAAAAGCTGGTTTTTCAAGAAAAGAGGTATTCATAACATCAGTAATCAAGTGCAGACCACCAAAAAACAGGAATCCTAAGCCTGACGAACTATTGGCATGCAAGGATTATATCGATGCACAAATAAGAATTATTAATCCTCAAATAATAGTGCCACTAGGCAACTATGGACTAAAACACTTCTTTAAGGAATTATCGATAGGACAAGCAAGAGGACAAATACTGAAAAAAGAAGGACTATTATATTATCCTATGCTGCATCCGGCCGCCATAATATACAAGAGAAGCAATATGGACTTATTTTTAAATGATTTTATACGTTTAAGAAGCATTATAGACGACTCTGTAGAAAAAGTGTGCGACAGCCGTCAGCAGGAGCGTTAATGTAATTTAACGCTTGACGCTGATGCGCTGGGGGACGCCCCCTACGGGGTGGCGCATAGCACACTTTTTCGGACATTTCTACAAAGTCATAGACAGACAGTGTTTATTAATCGACACGTTTAAATAGTAGTTCTGTATTGGATTTCTTAGAGGTGAATTTGATGAAAAAAT
>JBLKOQ010000026.1:0-17417 GCA_047602885.1 Candidatus Woesearchaeota archaeon
AAATAGACGCTCCAAAAGAACACCTTGGAAAAAAGGTATATGTACTCATAAGAAAAAACTAATTATGCAACAGAGCACCTAAATAGAAATATTTAAAACAACAGGCTTCTATACACATTAACGTTGGCTAATGGGAGGGTGGTATTATGGATTCAAGATTTGGAAGGAGGGAGTATGCTCGTCCGCAGTCCCCACGAGAGGATCATGCCATAATACTGGACTATCTTCCTAACGGTTATCCTCTAGCTTCCCAGTACAGGAACAGGGCTATAGCACAGACTATAGGAACAAAATATTATACGCTATTAGAGATTAGTCCCAAAAAAGATGCTGCTTTGAGCCTTGGAGAAACAGTCTATATTGGGCCTGACGAGCGTCCTAAAGTCGAACTGATAGTAGGCAGAATGCCTTATTCCAAGCTTACAGCTACAGCCAAGTCTGAACTGGACCATGTGCTTAAAGAGATAGTTAATAATGAGGAGCAAAGGTTTGTAGACTTTTTTAACAGGGCAGGTCCTTTGAGCATGAGAATGCATAGTATAGAACTCATTCCTGGCATTGGAAAGAAGGTCATGTGGGATATTATTAATGCCAGAGACGAGAAGCCTTTCGAGTCTTTCGAGGATATGTATGAGAGGATACTCCATCTTCCTGATCTCTCGACAGCTATGGTTAAGAGGATTGTTGATGAATTGCAGTCTAAAGACAAGCACAGACTATTTACCAAATAGAATACTTTATAAATAGTTGTTATTCTCCAGTGGTAGTGATTATTATGGATTTGAAAGAAATAGTGATATACGAATGGACTACAGAAGAACAGATAGAAAAGCAGTTAGTAAAGCCTAAAGAGCCAGTATACCTCGCGCCTATAGATGATGGTACTAACAAACCTGTAGAATATAATTATCATCCTAAAGGCAAAGATGCACAATATGGCGCATGGCATTAATTATCTTCCAAAACGCCTATTCCTATTATTATAATCGTCTATTATGCTCTTTAGTGTTTCATGGCCAAATTCGGGCCAGTATTCTTTAAGAAAGTATAATTCTGAGTATGTTGAGTGCCATAGCATGAATCCTGACAGTCTAGCACCATCTTCCATGCCAGTCCTTATTATTATGTCAGGATCACTACTATCATTAAGGTATGTATGCTTCTTAATAGTATCTCTTGTAATCTCCTCTTCCCCTTCATCTATCATGCTGCTTATAGCATCTACTATTTCGTCCTGGCCATTATATGCCATTAGGAAGTTGATAGTGTACTGGTAATCTTCCTTATTATTCTTCATGATTATGTCCATCATTTCTCTAATGTCATCAGGGAATAAGTCTAGTCTTCCCAGGAATCTTATTCTTGCCTTACTCCTGTTTTTTACCCTTTTTTCCATGCTGGATAGCTCTCTCCTAAAAATACTAAATATTGAGTCAACCTCTTCTTTGGAACGAGAAAAGTTTTCCATACTAAAAGCGTATAATGTAATCTCTTTAGTTCCAAGATCGTCTTCAGACAATCTTAATAATAGTTTTTCTAATGCTCTAGAACCATGAGAATGACCCATAAGCCTGGGCATTCCCTTCTTATCAGCATACCTCCTATTGCCGTCCATTATTATGCCGACATGCAGTTTATCATTATTCATATTGGCTCACTGTATTACGCCGTACCCTATAAGCCTCCAACGGTCATTAAACCTTCTAGATATAGTTACTTTAGAGCCCGCAGATGCTACTATAGGAAGTTTTAGCGTTAGGGATAACACTCCTTTAGTAGTGCTTGTGACTATGCCAACAGTTGTAGCAGTATTAACATTGAGTACTAATGCTTCTTTTTCTCTTATAGGCTCTACTAATAGTTCGTCTTTAGCGCCTACCACTCTTTCCAGTAAGTGGGCTTTGAGACTTACACTAATCATTGTATCAGGCATGTTACCTTCTTTTCCTATAACGCTTCCTCCCAGGCTGTCGCTCTTAATAATTGCAGGGTCAATGTCTGTTAGCATTCCTACACTGCCCCCTGGCATTATCTTATCGACACTGTCACTTCCAGCCCTTAGTCCTGTAACTCTCGTTTTTATCGGCTTCCATAGAGTCCTTCCTTGTTCTTGTACTTTTCTTCCAGGCCTTATTTCTACATCGTCTCCTATGCTAAATGAGCCTTGGGCTACCATTCCCCCTAATACTCCGCCTTGCAGTTCCTTAATGCTGCTGCCCGGCTTGTTAATGTCAAAACTCCTTGCAACGTACATTAGGGGAGCTTCGATATTGGTCCTTGTAGGAGTTGGTATTACCAGTTCTATAGCTGCTATTAGAGCATTAATGTTTATTCCTTGTTGCGCGCTTATAGGTATTATGGGAGCATCGTGGTATGATGTTCCTTTAAGAAACTCTTTTATCTGCTTGTAATTTGTAATGGCGTCTTCTTTGCTTACTAAGTCTATCTTGTTTTGTACTACTATAAGATTTTTTATTCCTATAATCTCTAGTGCCATTAGATGCTCTTTGGTTTGGGGTTGTGGGCATTGTTCGTTAGCAGCTATCAATAATAGTGCGCCGTCCATTAATGCTGCTCCTGCAAGCATGGTAGCCATTAAGCTCTCGTGTCCTGGAGCGTCTACAAAACATACTTTTCTTAGCATGGTATTCTCTTTACCATCCTCCTCTTTTAGCGTCGTATATGATTCTATTCCTTCCTTTCCAGGATTAGTATAAAATATGGTATCAGCATAACCAAGTCTTATAGTGATTCCTCTTTTCATCTCTTCAGAATGAGTGTCAGTCCATTTTCCTGACAGTCTCTCTGTCAGTGTAGTCTTACCATGGTCTACATGCCCTACCAGTCCAATATTAATAGCAGGATAGACATATTCTGTGGTTTCTTTAGTCTTTTTCTTTACGACTCGGGTAGTTTTCTTTTTTGCTGTTTTCTTCTCTTTAGGAGCTGTTTCTTTTTTCTGGGCCATAACCAGAGTCATAATGATTAATATATAAAAGTATTGTGTATCCTTCGACGAGACACGTTAATGATTATTTCTTGGCTGATTCTTCAGCAGGAGCCTCTTCGGATTTCTCCTCAAATAATGGGCTCTTCCCTTCCTTTACTACCTTTAGGTTTACTGCAGCAGTGTTCATGCTAATAGTATTGCCTGTAACAGTCTTCCTCTGCTTTATTCCTTTAGCCTTCTTTTTTAAGCCTACACCCTGTACAGCAAGTATCTTCTTTCTTAACGGTCCGTCCACATCCCTTCTTAATGCGAATCCTGCATCGTCTGAAGCTCCCGTAATCTGGAATTCGTATCCTGCCATGTCCATAATCTCTCCTTTGACAGTATCGCCTATCTTCTTGCCTACCAAAGGCTTAGTATCATCCAGTGTTATCGTCTTAGATTTTCCTTTCTGTCCTATTACAATCTTTACTCCCATTAGTATACCTCGATAATTGGCATTCTATGCTGTTTTTAAGCTTTATTGATTTTTTTCTATAATTGGATTCTCTTTATGATACCCGGCTCTCTAGAAAATGTCCGTAAAGGTGTGCTATGCGCCACCCCGTAGGGGTCAACCCCCGGCGGCATCAGCGTCTAGCGTGAACGTTCGTTCCCGCTCCAGCTGACGGCTGTCGCACACCTTTACTACACAACCATGATACCCGTAATATTTAAAACGTCTGTGTATTCCTAAACTATTATAGCGTGGCCGCTATGGTGTACTGGCTAGCATGGAGGCCTGTGGAGCCTCAGGACCGGGTTCAATTCCCGGTAGCGGCCCTTCGAAAACATTATAAGCATCATCCTATAATTGATAGTCATGGCATACAATAACCCTAAAGGAACGAGAGATATTACAGGCAAAGAATCAGAGGCTTACGAAAAAATTATGGACAGGATGAGGCACTATTTTAGGTTATACGGATTCGAGTTTATGAGTACGCCTCATATGGAGAGGATGAGTGTACTAACATCAAAATTCTCTGGTGGAGAAGAGATAATAAAAGAGATATTCTCGCTGCAGGACCAGGGAAAGAGGAATCTTGGACTAAGATATGACCATACCATACCATTCTCTAGATTTGTTGCAAGCAGGCCTGACCTTAACCTGCCTTACATGAGGGCTACTATAGGGAGTGTTTTTAGGGATGGCCCTGTAAAGACAGGAAGGTTAAGAGAGTTCAGCCAGGCAGACTGCGACATATACGGCGCTAAAGGTATAGAATCAGAAATATTATTGTTAAGTCTTTCTAGTATGATATATGATGACCTAAACCTAGATGTTGACATTAGGATTAATCATAGGATACTATTGGAATCAATAATATTGTCTGCAGGAGTGCCTATAAACAAGGTAGAAAAGGTTATGCTCGTAATAGACAAGCTATTAAAAATAGGCCAGCAAAATGTAGTGGAAGAACTTAGCAGTATAGGCATTACCAATAAGCAATCATCTAAGATATTTGACTATATCAATACGGATAATGATATCGTTAAGATAGAGTCTATGATATTAGAGGATAATACTATTAAGCCTGATATTAAAGAGAATATGATTAATGCTATTAAAGAATTATCTGTAGTGTTATCATATAATATTAATGGTGTAAGATTTGATCCTAGCCTTGCAAGAGGACTAAACTATTATACCGGTATAGTATTCGAGGCATTCTACACTGACAGTGCTTTTAATAGTTCTATAGCTGCAGGTGGCAGGTATAAGAGTATTTTTAAGAGGGAAGTTGATTGTGTGGGCATATCATTTGGCATTGATGCTATGATGACAGGAGCCGATATTAGTATTACTGATAAAAAGCCACGAGTATATGTTATTCCATTAAAAGACAATTATAGGCACGCCAATGATATTTGCAGGATTATGAGAAAAGAGAATATCATTACAGGAATTGATATTGTGTCGAGGACTCTGCAAAAGAATCTGAAGTATGCTGACGCTAAAGGATATGATTACGTATTAATAGTAGGAGATAAGGAGGTTAGCGAACAAAAATATACTCTTAGGAACCTTGATACGGGCAAAGAGCAGAGCCTAAAGTTAACTGATATTATTAGGATGTTGGGATTAGAGCACTTGTGATTGTTATGATAGAAGATAAGGACATTGATAATGCTATAGAAGCAGGTAGGATAGCAAGTTCTGCTCTTATGATGGCAAGAAGGCTCGTAAAGAAAGACAGGCTATTATTGGATATTGCAAGGACAACAGAAGAATATATTATTAGTAAGGGCGGTAAGCCCGCGTTTCCCATGCAGATGTCGATTAATGAGAATGCAGCTCATGATACTGTATCTTATGATGATAAGAGAATACTTAATGGTGACGAGGTAGTAAAGATTGATGTAGGATGCCATGTCTCAGGAATAATAGCTGACAATGCCCTTACTGTTGACCTTGGAGGAGAGCACAGGAAACTATTGGAATCCTCTCTTAACGCTTTAGAGTATGCAGTGTATAATGTTAAGAAAGGCATTACTATTACAGAATTGTCTAAGGGAATATCATCAAGCATAACAACTAAAGGTTTTGTTCCTGTATCCAATCTTTCAGGACACGGCCTAGGAAAGTATAAGATTCATAGTGATCCTCAAATACCCAATATTCCTGTAAGTTCAGACTATAAGATTAGACAATATGAACATATTGCTATCGAGCCATTCTCTACTGATGGTTATGGCAAGGTGATAGATTCTAAGACGGTCCAAGTATACGCGCTTTCCAGGAATACTAATGTTAGGGACATGATAGCAAGACAGGCTCTTAGCATTATTAGAGGGTATAATGGCCTGCCATTCTCTATGAGATGGCTTTCTGAAAAGATAGGTAGACAGAGGGCTGAGCACGCAGTAACAGTATTATTGTCTAATAACATAATATCATCTTATCCTGTATTAAGAGAAGTGCAAGGGGGCATAGTAGCTCAGCATGAAAGAACATTTATAGTATTGGAAGACGAGACTATTGTTACAACCAAGTGGTCTTTGGAATAACTACCTTCTAAGAGCCTTCTCATATGCCGTCTCATAATGCTTAATTAATATCTTCCAGTCGAACAGTCTGGAAGTTTTTATGGCTCTTTGTTTCTTTTCGAGCCTCTTCTCGTGCGGCAGAGTGGCATAATTGTCTATCAGTTTTTTTAACTCATCTACTATATGATTATATTCCTTGCTCTTCCTTTCCAATACCCACAATCCTTCCTGGTCAATATTATTGTCTATAATATGGGCTCCTAATCCTGCAAGATCGGTTGTTATTGCAGGAACTCCATAACCTGCGCTCTCGAGAGGCGTATATCCCCACGGCTCATAAGAGCTTGGGAATACTCCGAGGTGGCATCCTGTAACGGCAGGATAATAATCCAAGTTTAAGAGTCCGTCGCTTGCAGATAAGTATCCTGGATAAAATACTATTTTTACCCTGTCTTGCTCGTCATTTAGCAACCCATTCCTTTTGAGAGCGCTAATTATTGGATCGTTGTCCTCATTGTTGATATGATGAGTGCTTAGTGGAGGCTGTCCCTGTCTGGAAAAGCTAATGCTGGCCCTTTTCATTTTCATAAGAAAATTATCGTCATATATGTCTACCTGGTCAGGTGATTTTCCCTGGGCAAACCCTGATATTAGGCTTGACTGTATCTTACGGCTATAATCCATTATCTCGTCTTGAATGTCTTCAAACAATGCTTTTGACTGCAATAAGTCATACCTGATATTCTGTATGTCAGCAGGCACGAACAAGAACACTATTATTGTCCTATTGGTTTCTTCTCTTTTCATCTCCTCATTAATCTTTCCTAGGGCATCAATAAATACGTCTATTCCCTTGTTGCTATACTCGTACCTCCCCGAAATATACAGTAGTAAGCTGTGTTCCAGGTCAATACTATAGTACGGAAAAAAGTATGGCATTAGGAACTCCCTAATCTTGCTTAAGTATTGCTTGTGCTGTATCGGTATTTGTTCTGTATCAGGAAAATTGGCAAAATCAAGGCCGTTAGGTAAGATGACATCAGGCTCTTTTTCCAGAATATATTTTGCCTCGTATCCTGTAACATCAGATACTGTAGTAAAAACATCAGCATTCTTAGCACTCGCTCGTTCGGTAAGGTGCTTTGCTGATACTCCAAGTTCATAAGCTGCCTTTACAGGATCTATAGTTTCTAGAATGTCATAGAGATTGCTCCAAGCACCACTAATACTCCTTCCGAGCATAGTAGCATGTGTCGTGAATACAGTTCTTATATTAGGGGCATTGTACTTACAATATAATAATGCTGGCCCAGTAAGCCATTCGTGAGCATGCAATATTACTGTTCTTCGGCTGCTCTTCTCTATCTCTTCAGCTAGCATTCCTACGCAATAAGCCCATGATACTGGCTCGTCATAATCGTATCCTGCATTCATGCTGTCAATACCATACCTCTCCCATAACTCTCCTTTTATGGAGTCTTTAGAGCCCATCATCTTTCTATAGTCTATTAGTATGCATGCCGGCTTAGAGCTTATATGCCAATAGCCGTATTGGCATGATATTCCTTTATGCTGGAGATTGTCTATTGCTATTTTGATGTGTTCTGGAGGGTTTTGGGGTACGAATTCTGTGGCTGCCTTATCTGTAAAGAAAGGGCCTACAGTAATGAAGTCTTTGGAATGCTTCATTACCATATGATATGCTTTAGAACTGACTACAGTGTATATGCCTCCTACCTTGTTGCATACTTCCCACGAAGCTTCCATTATTATGGGACTTTTGATACTAGAATCTTCCAATGTAACACCTCTAACACAAATAGTGTATAATCCCTTTTTAAGCTTTTCTTTGTTATTATCTTAGGCCTGTTCTTCTCTCGTAGTCGTCAAGCTCCCTGTCTATACTGTCATCCTTGTGCTTATCGTTCAGCATTGCTATCCTGTCTCCTAATCCTGTAGTTCTAAGATATAATCCTGCGATCACTCCCAATAATAGTCCTATCAGATGGGCAATATTGGCTATATTTGTAGGATACAATATTCCTAGAAGGTCTTGGACAACCCATATTATACCGGCTATTATCATGGGCATAGGAACAAATCCCATAAATATTGTCATCATAGGCCTCAATACTATTAGTGTGCCCATAATAGCAAATATTGCTCCGCTTGCCCCTAATACTCTAGTGTATGGCATGACCGGTAATAAGAGATTAATTCCTATTCCTGAGAGTATAAATATCATTAGAGTATTCTTTGGACCTATCCTCCCTTCCAGTATCAATCCGAACAGTAATAGGCTGAATAGGTTTCCCATAAGATGGCTTATAGTGGAATGGGCGAAGATGCTTGTTATTATCCTGTAAGGCTCCTCGAACATTATCCTCTGGTCCAATACAAAGGGTTCAGTACCATAATACTGCTGGAGGCCAAATACTACTAGTATTACTAGTGCAATCCATAATGCTACATATCTCATGTTATCCCGAAATCATATCATCATTATAAAATTAGTGGAATAATATTCAGTATAATGCGAGACCAATCTTTCCTTAGTAACATTATGGATAATCTGCCTATACTAGCCTGTTATCCTGTATGGTGTGTCTTGTTTGTCTTTCTTCTATCACGCCGCCATAAACGAGTAGGGCTTGTTTGTATGATGGCATTTTGCCTCGCAATGCAATATGAATATCATTCGTAGGCATTTCTATTAGTCTTTTTCCTTTAAAGTCTTGCACTGCTCTAAGTCTTGTTGATATTTCTATAGGCATATAGTTTACGCTGGAATGCCTTACAGTATATATATCGCAATTGTCATCCAGACTAAACTCTAGTATTACAGGTGTTACTACATGTTTTTGTAGTTGGTCACCTCCTGCATAAAGTATGTCAGCATATGGACTCGAGTATACTCCGGGAGTCATGGCTCCTGACGCAGAAGAATATTGTACGAATGATGACAATTCGATATTGTCAAATTCGGAAGCGTCCATTCCCGAAATATGATATCCTGTTGCTGGCGGTCCATTAAGTCCGAGTATCATATCCAAGAATATATTTTGGATCCTTTCTATTAATCGTTCTTTCCTCAAATCATCAATAGTATTATCGATATTTTTACAAAATCATCCATCGTTCGAATTCTTGTATTGCTTATGCCATTGCTCCTACAATATTCTAATCCTTCTTTTACTAAAGAATATATTTTTTTGTGTGAGTATTTAGGATGGTTTTCGTTAAGAAGTAATATAGGCTCTTCATCTGTTATTCTTCCTTCCAGGTTTGATGCTGCTTGTCTGTTCACAGCTTTCCAGAAAGAATCCTTGTCGAAATATTCTAAGATGTTCATAATGGCATGAGGCAGATACTAAGTATATAAGCTTTTTGATAATATTCTACTATGTAGTGGTAATAATGGGTTATGCTGCTATGCGAAAAGAAATGAATAATGCTTATTTTGCAATGCGGTAATGTATAATACTGTCTGTAAGCCTCCGCGGGGATTCGAACCCCGGACCTGCTGATTACAAGTCAGCTGCTCTACCACTGAGCCACGGAGGCATCAGCAATGCGATAATATCGCGTCTTTAAAAAGATGATGATAATTATACTTAATCATTATCAATATTATTTATTGGGACTTTTTCTGGCATTGGCTGCATACAGGCTTTCTTCTGCCATTCTCATCCTTTACATAAGTGCCTACTATTTTCCCGAGTATAGTGGTAGGTATGTCACTCTTGCATAAGCTGCATTTCATAATATTTGTATGACGATACTGTTTTTATTGTTAATGGTAGAGCAGTAGAGCAATACGTTTATATATGAGCTTTAATCCTAAGTCGGAATGGAAGATACTATTAGGATAGAGGAGAATATTATAAGATTCTGGAATGATAATGATATTATTTCTAAAGCAAGGAAGAAGAACAAGAACGCCAAGCCATACTATTATCTTGACGGCCCCCCATATACTAGCGGCAGGATTCATATAGGCCACGCCTGGGGCAAAGCGCTAAGAGACATGGTAATGCGATATAAGAGGATGAGGGGATATGATGTTTTTGACAGGGCAGGTTTTGACATGCACGGCCTCCCCACCAGTCATAAAGTACAGCAGAAGCATAATTTGGAAAGTCCTGGTGACATTGCATCATTCGGTTATGACAGGTTCACTGAGGAATGCAAGAGTCTCGCATTAGATAATATGAAACAGATGATAGAAGATTTTAGACGTTTAGGAGTATGGATGGATTTTGACAATCCTTACATGCCTATAAACAATGATTATATAGAAGGGGTATGGTGGCTTATCAAGAAGGCGTACGATAAGGGAAGATTGTATGAGGGTTATAGGACTTTGCATTGGGATCCCAAGGATGAAACAGCATTATCTAAGCACGAGCTCGAATACCAGAGCATGGTAGACGAGAGCATATTCGTAATGTTCCCTCTCAAAGAGGAGGATGATACTTATCTGGTAGCATGGACTACCACTCCTTGGACCATACCATATAATCTTGCAATAATGGTGAACCCTAAAGTAGAATATTCTTATTGCAGGATCAAAGACAAGATACTCATCATAGCATCTGAATGTGCTGACAATGTATTGTCTAAGGCAGGCATTGAAGATTATGATATAATAAAGACTGTCAAAGGCGCTGACATGGAAGGACTCAGATATAGTCATCCTCTATCCGATCATATTCCACAGTTTAATGCTATGGCAGTAGAATCTCCTAATATTCATAGCGTAGTATGCTCGACTGAGCATGTAGATACTACTACTGGTTCTGGACTTGTTCATTGCGCTCCGGGATGCGGACCTGAAGACTATGAGGTAGGATACCGTTACGGCATTAATCCATTCAACACTATAGACACTAAGGGCATAGTAAGAGATCTTGGGATAATGTCAGGGCTCGCAGCAAAAAAGGAGGACAAAAAATTTGTTAAGATTATAGAAGACCATAATGCATTATTGCATAAAGAGCCATATAAGCACGACTATCCTTTTGCTGAACGTTCCAAACAACCAGTAGTATTCAGGGTTACCAAGCAGTGGTTCTTGAGAATAGAGGATATTAAGGATAAGATGAAAGAGCTTAATTCCAATGTACACTGGGTTCCAGAATGGGCGGGAAAGCACCAGTTCCATAACTGGATAGACAATCTAAGGGACAATAGCATTACTAAGCAGATACACTGGGGCACTCCACTGCCGATATGGAGGAGTGATGACAACGACATAATAGTCATAGGCAGTATTAGTGAGCTAGTAGAATATGCTACAGGTCCACTGCCTGAAAGCCTTCATAAGCCTTACATAGATGACATTATACTGGTTAAGAATAATAAAGAGTATAGGAGGATACCTGACGTTCTGGATGTGTGGGTGGATGCAGGCGCAGCATCATGGCTTGCCCTCGACTATCCTAAAAGAAAGGACTTGTTTGAGAGGTATTATCCTGCAGATTTTATTGTAGAGGGAAAAGACCAGATTAGGGGATGGTTCAACCTATTGTTGGTATGCAGCATTATAGGTTTTGACAATATAAGCTTTAAGTCATGCTATATGCACGGCTTCATAAACGACTCTCAAGGAAGAAAAATGTCCAAGAGCCTCGGCAATATTATCAGTCCTGATGAGGTTATAGTAAAGTATGGGGCTGACATATCAAGAGTATATATGATAGGCGCTGCGAGTGCAGGAGAGGATATGAACTACAATTTTGATGATATTGACGTGAGAATGAAGAATTTTAATGTGCTATTCAACATGGCTTCTTTTATTAAGACACTCTCTGAAGGCATGAAGCTACCTCTAAAACCTATTACGAATATCGAAGGATTGGATCCTCTTAGCAAAGCAATGATATCCCGCCTTCATGACACTATTAGGAAGGTTACTACTCTATATGATGATTACAGGCTTGACGAGATACCGTGGATTATAGAGTCATTGTATCTTGACCTTTCAAGAGTATATCTCCAGTTCATGAGAGAGGATATTAGCGATAATACTGACAATGTGAGTGTTATTGCAAGAGTGCTTGGAGACTGCTTACGAAATATTATGTTAATGCTCGCTCCTATCGCCCCCCATCTTACAGAACACTTATACCAAGAATTAAAGGACTGTTTTGGGGACAAAGAAGAGTCAGTTCACCTCTTATCATTTCCAAAAAATGACAATGACATGATAATGCGCGAATTATTGGATTCTTTTAGGATAATGCAGGATATTAGGAGCGCCATGCTCTCAGCAAGGGACAAGGCAGGTATAGGTGTTAGGTGGCCTCTGCGCAAAGCCACCATAGTATCAGACGATACATCCGTTAATACTGCTCTGGAAGTTTATGGTAGCGAGCTTGAAAGGCAGCTTAACATTAAGAACATATCTGTAAAGAGACAAATCGATGATTCTGTATTGTCTATAGACCCTGATCTGGGTCTTATAGGCAGAACGTTTAAGGCCAAGAGCAGCAAGGCATTAGAGGCTATAAGAGGACTGTCCCAAGACGATCTTAGAAGACTGATAGATAAAGGAAGTCTTAGCAAGGAAGATATGACGATAACCAGTGATATGGCAAGAGTCTCATACAGCATTCCTCCAGGATGGCATAGCGCTCCATTCAAGGAAGGACAAGCACTAGTATATAGTGTAATAGACGAGGAGTTGGAAAAGGAAGGTCATGCAAGAGAGACTGCAAGAGCCATTCAGGATGCAAGAAAAGCAATAGGACTGGGGAAGGCAGACAAAGCAGTAGTACATATTGATACCAGACTCCTAGGCATTATTGGGGATGAATGGAAAGCATGGATATCCAAGAGGACTGGGAGCACTATTACTCCTCTTGATTCTGAGCTAAATAGTATAATACTGACTATTAAGGACACTAAATATAGTATTAGTGTATCTAAAGAATAGCATTATACGCTTTGTAGTAAAGGTGTGCGGCAGCCGTCAGCTGGAGCAAGAACCCCTGTTCTTGCTTGACGCTGATGGGCCGGGGGATGCCCCCTTCGGGGTGGCGCATAGCACACTTTTTCTACATAGCCAGCATTATAGAAATGTTTAAAAACCATGTTCTCTCTGGGATGAGTATGGGAAGGGTTTCGAAGGACACTCCACTGTCAGAGATAACACTAAGGAAGTATGAGAGGCCGGAACAGTTTACTGGTCGGGAGCTTGTAAGAAAAGTATGCCTCTCCGTAGGATTATTACAGCCTGGCGATTCGAGAGATGTTATAGTGGACATACTCTATATACTCGTAAGTACCAGAGAATCACTTACTTCTGAAGATATCAATCAGATGGTCATAGAATTAAGGTCTGAGATGAAACTCCCACTTGTTGGAGTGGCAGGCTCTAATATCAGGAGGCAGATAAAAAGGCTGAGGGACATGCATATCGTCGAGAAAGTAGTAAACACTTATAGGATTACTGAGGACTTATCGTTCAAGGAAATATTTGACTTGAGGATAAAACCATTCTATATAGAACAGGTCTCTGCAAGGGTTAAGGACTATTTTGGGCGTGTCGACGAAGAGTTTCCGGACCCTTACAAGCCAAAAAAGTAGCATTCTCGACAAAAAAAAGATAAAATTTATATAGTATAAGATAAAAAAAAGGTTATTGCTCGTATAACAGCGAGGGGTGAAGAGATACGATGGCACAAAAAGTTCAGAAGGTAGGAGTAAAAAAAGACAAGGGATACCTGTATTTCGTGGACAAGCAAGGTGACGTCTCCCGTGCAGAAATGGTTAGGGGAGGACAGAAGGGAAGACGCGCAAGACCACAAAAAGTCCAGAGAGTAGGTGTCAGGAAAGAGGCAGGATTCCTCTATTTCATAGACTCCCAAGGAGACATCAGCCGTGCAAAGATGGCGAGAGGAGGAGTGAAGAGGAAGAAGAAGGCTGTTAAGAAGACTGTAAAGAAAAAGACTGTCAGGAAAACGGCAAAAAAGCCTGCAAAGAAGACTGTAAGAAAACCTGCAAAAAAGGTAGTAAGAAAGGTTAAGAAGGCAGTAAAGAAGACCGTTAAGAAGGTTGCTAAGAAAAAGCCTGTTAAGAAGAAGCCTGTAAAGAAGGTTAAGAGAAGATAGTCTTCCATTCCCAAAAACGTTTTTTAGCTTATCATTCTTTATTTAGGTTTATTATATCCTTTTTTATACTCTTAATACTGTCTATATAGAATGAAAGACTATGTTTATGAGCCTTCCGACGATACCATGCTATTGTCTAGGTGCGTGCTAAGAATACTGAATTCTTTAGAGAATGCTCATTGTTTTGAAGCTGGTTTTGGTATGGGCACACTAGTATTAGAGCTTGCAACGAAGAGTAATGTATTATCAATAGACTGTTCTGATATTAACGAGAATGCTATACGCATGTTGTCCGATAAGATAAAACTATTGGACGATAGTATTAAGAACAAAATATCATTGTCTTCCAAAGAGTATATTGATGGTTTTCCAGGAAAGAAATATGACTTGCTCATGTTTAACCCTCCCTATCTGCCAGAAGATTATACTGATAGGCATTTATCATTGCTCGAAAAGAATAGTCTTGTAGGAGGAAAGAAGGGTATAGAGACAGGACTGGAGTTCTTGAAGAGAGCATTATTGCACATACACGATAATAGTGTCATACTAGCAGTAGCTTCGAGCCATGCAAATATTCCTTTATTCGAAGAGTCTGCAAGAAGGTTGGGATATGACATTAGTATAATGGAAAGCAATAGGATAGGCTTTGAAACGCTGCATTGTTATAATATTGTTCCTGGCCCTGCATTGTCATACGCTCTAAATAATAATACTATGATAGAATACCTGTCTAAAGGCTCGAGGTCATATGTCTATTCTTTTGCTAACAATAAGAAGATAGTTTGCAAGCAAGCGAATATTGGTGTGGAATCCAATATTACAAAAGAGTATGAAATGTTGCAGTTGCTAAAAGATATCATAAGAGTGCCTAAGCCTTATAATCATAGTTATAGGATACTGGTTATGGAGAGGATATATGGCAGAAGGGCTGACAGGCACGATGATGCTCTGGGAATAGCATCTTTTCTGGTCGATGCTGCTCTCGTATTGGACGCTCTTAGTATATTCAAGAGGGAATTCTCGAGGCCTTATACCAACTTATTGGTCGGTGAGGACAATAGTATGTGCCTTCTTGATTTTGAGAGGAGCATTATAGGCAGGAGGCATAATATGAACCAGTTATGCGAATACCTCAAGAGGCAGGGTATGATTAATGATAATGATACAATAACCATTAGGGAGTTGAATGATGAGCATTCATCAATATTCCAAGAGAAGTGCGACTATAAGCAAATATCGAGTCTTAAGGATAAGGTATTATTGTTGCAGGAATATGATGGTCTAAGAAAAAAGTATCATAATAGTATCATGGAGATAATAAAGAAGTAGGAATGAGATAATATGGGACCCGATAGTGATTTTGTCAGGAGAGTGCATGATATAATATCATTAGTGCCTGAAGGCCATATAATAACATATAAGGATATTGCCAGTTTTATGGGATGCAAGGCTTACAGGGCGATAGGTAGGGCCTGTAATAAGAGTCCTGGAATGCCAATAGTTCCTTGTCACAGGGTGGTTAGCAGTGATTATAGGTTGCACGGGTTTGCCCAAGGATTGGAAGATAAGAAAAGATTATTGGCTAAAGAAGGCATAAGTACAGTTCGCATCATGTTTAGAGGAAGGGTTGACTATCTTATTGTTAATCCTGAAAAACACCATTGTGATTTGGGGGATTATGATGGATTTTGAATTGCACAAGAAGAACATACTGGCTAAGGATGACAAGTCGAGAAAGGGTTCGTGGGACGAAAAAATTGTAGGGCTTTGCAACAAGCTAAACAGCATACCAGAATACTGTACTACCAGTAGTTGTTCAGGAAGACTCCTCGTAACCATGCCCGGCATAAAGAAGCATGAAACCAAATACTTATTCGTAACTCATGATATTGTTAAGATTAATGATATTGTTGGTTACATACACTCTCCTGTAGAAGGCTCTGTAATACAAGTGCAGTCTTCCATACTTCATGTGGCATGCAAGACTCTTGATTCTGCTGTGCTCCTCATCCAGAAGGCGAGGGATAATGGTTTTAGAAGGTCAGGCATCATCAGCCTTAACCCTATAGTTGTAGAGATAGTATCTGACAATACTATTCATTATCCGTTATTGCCTGAATGCAACTCTCATTCCAACCAATTGGCAGACTCTATTGCCATAAAGGCTAATGAACTGCTAAGAATTACTTGGACTCATATAAGAAAGCTTGAAGAGTCATTATGACTCTTCTTCATCATCCCTTTCTTTCTGCTTCTTTTTTATCTTCTTAATGTCCTTTTCTAAATCGAGTTGTTCTAATAATTCTTTGTACCTGTTCCTAATGGTTACTTCTGTTACTCCTGCAACGTCAGCCACTTCTCTTTGTGTTCTCTTCTCGCCATGCAATAATGCAGATACGTATAGTGCTGCTGCTGCTATTCCTGTAGGGCCTCTTCCTGAAGTTAGCTCTTGCTTCTGCGCTCTCTCCAGTATTTCTATGGCTTTGCTCTGCGTTTCAGGGTTGAGCCTTAATGCTGATGCGAACCTTGCAATATAATCTGCAGGATTGGACGGCATTATTTTTATTCCAAGCTCTCTTGTAATGAACCTGTATGTTCTTCCTATCTCTTTTTTTTCTATATTGCTTGCTTCTGAGAGCTCGTCAAGCGTTCTAGGAACTTCATGTCTTCTGCAGGCAGCGTATAATGCTCCTGCAACTACTGATTCCATGCTCCTTCCCCTAACAAGGCCTCTTTGCACTGCCAATGTATATATTCTTGCAGCCTCTTCTTCTACTGATTTTGGAAGTTTTAGGAATGATGCTACTCTCTTAAGCTCTGCTAATGCCAGCTTCAAATTCCTTTCTAACGCTGTAGATATCCTGTACTGCCATTTTCTTAGCCTGAAAAACTTGTTCCTGGTCTTTCCTGTAAGCTTGTTAATATCTGTTTTTTTGCCTATGTCAGTTCCTAAACCCTGGTCATACTGAGTGTATGTCATGGGCGCTCCTGCTCTTCTCCTTGAACCAGCGTCATCATCAAAATCTCTCCATTCCTGTCCAAGGTCAACCATCTTTTCTTCTATTACGAGTCCGCAGCTCTTGCAGATTATCTCTCCCCTGTCCTTGTTGATGAATAGGTTAATAGAACCGCATTCTGGGCATTTTTTTACATATTCGCTCATTTGATCCACCTTCATGAATTTAACTGCATAATGTTATGGTTTTAAATACAGAGACCATGATTTATTTATATATTTTGTGTTTTTTATGCTCTGTTGCATAATTAGTTTTTTCTTATGAGTACATATACCTTTTTTCCAAGGTGTTCTTTTGGAGCGTCTA